>NZ_JBHWVM010000108.1:0-22269 GCF_042736805.1 Streptomyces sp. NPDC060031 | reverse complement strand
GCTCCCGGTCGGGAGCGCCCCCTTCGCGCGTTCGGATGCCCGATCGGTCGGCGCTGCGCACGTGTTCAGCGCCGACCGGCGTTCCGATCAGGCCTTGACGCGGGCGCTGTTGTAGAGCTTCGCGGTGAGCTCCGCGGTCTGCTCGAGCGTGTAGCCCGAGTTGCCGGCGAGCAAGGAGGCCATCTGCATGGAGGTGACCGTGCTCAGGGTGCTGTAGTCACCCCAGATGCAGATCGGGAGCGTGAACTCCTTGGGCCCCTTGGCCGCCGGGTCCTTCGCGGTGAACTTGGCCTCCTGGCACTTCATCACGGCGCCCTTGAAACCGGTCGGACTCATCGTCTTGGGCTTCCCGATGAGGTCGACCGTCGTCTTGCTGTCGTCCTTGGTGGCCTGCAGCTTGGCCAGGGCGAAGTACGCGTCCACGGCCTTCTCCGGGTCCGCGATCTCGCCGTAGACGCCCGAGAAGTTGAGGAGCTTGCCGGCCAGCGGGTTCTTCGGGTCGCCGGACTGGTAGGACATGCCCACCTGGGTGGGGTTCTTGACGCCCACCCCCTCGGCTTCCTTCCGGTCCTTGTCGCTGAACTCGTCGCCCTTGTACTTCGGGTCCTTCTTGAAGTCGTCCACCGACTCCGGGGCGACCAGCTTGTAGCCCTTGGTGGCCGCGGAGATCGAGGCGCTGCCGCCCTTCAGGAAGTACCAGCCGCCGCCCGCGATCACCGCGACCGCGACGACCACCGCGATGACGACGCCCGCCTTCGACTTCTTCGGCTGCTGCGGGGGCATGCCGCCGTACGGGGGCTGCTGCGGGTAGCCGTAACCGGGCTGCGGCTGCTGGGGGTACCCCTGCGGCGGGATGCCCGGCTGCTGCTGCGGGTAGCCGTAACCGGGCTGGGGCGCGGGCTGCCCGTAGGGCCCCGGCGGCGGGGGCTGCTGCCCGTACGGTCCCGGCTGCTGAGGCTGTTGCCCGTACGGCCCCGGCTGGTTGTAACTCATCCCGCGTCCCCCTGTGAGGTTGCTTATCCGTTCCTCACATCCTGGCGGAAGCGCGGAGCGGCGCGGACCGCGGGGTCCGGTTCAGTACGAGCCTGTTACGGCTGTTGTGACACGAGGCCGCCAGACTCGGTCTCTTGGAGGCATTTCTGGCCATGTGGGCCGATTGCGCCATGGGGCTGCCTGCGGTGCCGCGTATGCGGCTCGCTTCGCAAGGCCCGGATCGAGGTCGCCCGGCAGCACGCCCGGGTGGCCGACCGGCAGCGGGACCGGCACCACAAGACGTCCAGACGCACCCGGCTCGCCGAGTCCGTGTACGACGGGGGCTGGTCCGCCTTCGTGAACATGCTGGAGTACAAGGCTGCCAAGCACGGCCGGCATTTCGGGAAGCCGAACGCCTCGCAGAGGGCCGGCAAGACCAGGGCGACGGCCCCGGCACGGCGCGATGACGCGGGAAGCCGCGGCCGACAAGGCGGCCGGGCAGCCGGGCGGTACGTCAACGGTTTCATGACTGGACGGGCACGGCCCTAAACTGTGCTCCGTGACCGAGAACACGCAGACACCCAGTGCCCCCAACTCCGAACTGCCGACCCAGTACGCGCCGGCCGAGGTAGAGGGGAAGCTCTACGAGCGCTGGGTGGAGCGTGGGTACTTCACGGCCGACCCCGCGAGCGAGAAGCCCGCGTACACCATCGTCATCCCGCCGCCGAACGTCACCGGCTCCCTGCACCTGGGGCACGCCTTCCAGCACACGCTCATGGACGCCCTGACCCGCCGCAAGCGGATGCAGGGGTACGAGTCGCTGTGGCTGCCCGGCATGGACCACGCCGGCATCGCCACCCAGAACAAGGTCGAGCAGCAGCTCGCCGAGGAGGGCAAGTCCCGCCACGACCTGGGCCGCGAGGAGTTCGTCGAGCGCGTCTGGCAGTGGAAGGAAGAGTACGGCGGCAAGATCCTCGGCCAGATGCGCCGTCTCGGCGACGGCGTGGACTGGTCGCGCGAGCGGTTCACCATGGACGAGGGCCTCTCCAAGGCCGTCCAGACGATCTTCAAGAAGCTCTTCGACGACGGGCTGATCTACCGCGCCGAGCGCATCATCAACTGGTGCCCCCGCTGCCTGACGGCCATCTCCGACATCGAGGTGGAGTACCAGGAGGACGCGGGCGAGCTCGTCTCCATCAAGTACGGGGAGGGCGAGGACACGCTCGTCGTCGCCACCACCCGCGCCGAGACGATGCTCGGTGACACGGCCATCGCCGTCCACCCGGACGACGAGCGTTACAAGCACCTGGTCGGCAAGCTCATCAAGCTGCCGCTGACCGACCGTTCGATCCCGGTCGTCGCGGACACGCACGTCGACCCCGAGTTCGGCACCGGCTGCGTCAAGGTCACCCCGGCACACGACCCGAACGACTTCGCCATCGGGCAGCGCCACAACCTGCCCAACATGACGATCATGGACGAGCACGGCGTCATCACCGTCCACGGCCCCTTCCTCGGCCTGGACCGCTTCGAGGCCCGCTCCGCGGTCGTCGGCGCCCTGCGCGAGCAGGGCCGGATCGTCGCCGAGAAGCGTCCGTACATGCACTCCGTCGGGCACTGCTCGCGCTGCTCCACCACCGTCGAGCCCCGCCTGTCCCTCCAGTGGTGGGTCAAGGTCGAGACGCTGGCCCAGGCCGCCGGCGACGCGGTCCGCGACGGCCGGGTCTCGATCCACCCCGAGGAGATGTCGAAGCGCTACTTCGACTGGGTCGACAACCTCAACGACTGGTGCATCTCGCGCCAGCTGTGGTGGGGCCACCGGATCCCGGTCTGGTACGGCCCGGACGGCGAGGTCGTCTGCGTCGGACCCGACGACGAGGCACCGACGGGTGAGGGCTGGGTCCAGGACACCGACGTCCTCGACACCTGGTTCTCGTCCGGCCTGTGGCCGTTCTCGACGCTCGGCTGGCCGGAGAAGACCCCGGACCTGGAGAAGTTCTACTCCACCGACGTGCTGGTCACCGGCCACGACATCATCTTCTTCTGGGTCGCCCGGATGATGATGTTCGGCCTGTACGCCATGGACGGCGAGGCTCCCTTCAAGACGATCGCGCTGACCGGCCTGGTCCGTGACGAGCGCGGCAAGAAGATGTCGAAGTCCTTCGGCAACGTCGTCGACCCGCTGGACTGGATGGACAAGTACGGCTCCGACGCGGTCCGCTTCACCCTGGCCAAGGGCGCCAATCCCGGCACCGACGTGCCGATCGGCGAGGACTGGGTCCAGGCCTCCAGCAAGTTCGCCAACAAGATCTGGAACGCCACGCGCTTCGCGCTGATGAACGGCGCGACGATCGAGGGAGACCTGCCGCCGGTCGAGCAGATGTCGGCGACCGACCGCTGGATCCTGTCCCGGCTGAACAAGACCGTCGCGCAGGTGGACGGGTACTACGACGACTTCCAGTTCTCCAAGCTCAGCGAGGCGCTGTACCACTTCGCGTGGGACGAGGTCTTCGACTGGTACGTCGAGCTGTCGAAGACGACCTTCTTCGCGGGTGGCGAGCAGGCCAAGGTCTCCGGCCGCGTGCTGGGCGAGGTCGTCGACGTCATGCTGCGGCTGCTGCACCCGGTGGTCCCCTTCGTCACCGAGACGCTGTGGACCACGCTGACCGGGCGCGAGTCGCTCGTGATCGCCGAGTGGCCGAAGGACAGCGGCTTCCGCGACGACGCCGCCGAGGCCGAGATCGGGAGCGTCCAGTCGGTCGTCACCGAGGTCCGCCGCTTCCGCAAGGAGCAGGGCCTCCAGGACGGCCAGAAGGTTCCGGCCCGCCTGGACCTGGCCGGTACGCCGCTGGCCGCGCACGAGGCGGCCATCCGCCAGCTGCTGCGCCTCCAGCCGGAGGGCGACTCCTTCAGCGCCACCGCGACCCTCCCGGTCGCCGGCGCGACGGTGGCGCTCGACCTGTCGGGCACCATCGACGTGGACGCCGAGCGCAAGCGCCTCACCAAGGACCTGGGCGCTGCCGAGAAGGAGAAGCAGCAGGCCGGGGCGAAGCTCGGGAACGAGGCGTTCATCGCCAAGGCCCCCGACAACGTCGTGGACAAGATCAAGGGCCGTCTGGCCAAGGCCGAGGCCGACATCGAGCGGCTCCGGGCCCAGCTGGACGCGCTGCCGGCCGGCTAGCCGCCGCACGACCAGAGAAGGCCCCCACACCGTCGATGTGGGGGCCTTCCCCGTATGCCTTCCCCGCCCGGGGGCCGCCGTCACAGCAGGCGGATGCCGAACCGTCCGATGATCAGCCCGGCGACCACCGCGTACAGGGCCGCCGGGACCAGCCAGTGCGGCAGCGCCCGCAGCCGGGAGTCCGGCCCGGCCAGCTGCCGGGTCACGTACCAGAACAGCGGGATCATCACCGCCCAGATGACCATGCACCACGGGCAGAGCGCGCCGATCACGTACAGGCACTGGCTGATCAGCCACACCGTGAAGGCGAAGCCCGCCGAGATCCCGGCCCACAGGCCGCGCCACAGCCAGCGCGGGAACACCGCGCCGGCCACCAGGGCCGTGCCGAGGCCCGCCAGCCCGGCGAAGCCGGCGATGCCGAGCAGCATGTTCGGGAAGCCCAGCAGGTTGCCCTGCCAGGTGGTCATCACGTCACCGCAGCTGAATACGGCGTTGACATTGCAGCCGGGTGTGAAGAGGGGGTCCTCCAGGGTGCGGATGCGGTCGTACGTGAGGATCCCCGAGGCCAGCGCGCCGATCAGGCCGCCGATCAGCAGGAGCAGCGCGGTGCCCCGGTGGGTGGGCCGAGAGGTGGGCCGTGGGGCGGGCCGTGGGGTGGGCGGAGCGGTGGTCATTCTCCCGACGCTACGAGCAACGGGCGGGCCCGCGGCAGGGCGGAAGGTCGTCCCCCGCCAGGACCTCCGACATGTCCGAAGTGCCCTAAATCACTCGTTATCTGGCTCTCTGGGGATCCGATCATCCGCGCGGAGCACGGATGATGGAGGGCATGCAGTCCAAGCCCGTCGCCTCGGCGCTCCACCGGGCCGTCGCCACCGGCCGTCGGCTCACCAACAGCTGGTCCGGGTCGCCCGGGACGCTGGACGTGCTCACGGCGCTGAGCTGCTTCGGCCTGATGGCGCTCGACCTGCCGGGCCTGGCCGCCGCTGACAACTCCCTCAGCGGCCTCGCCGCCGCCCTGGTGCTCGCCGCGGGCTGTTCGACCCTGCTGGTCCGGCGCCGGACGCCGTGGATCTCGTACCTCACCGCGCTGCTCTTCATCGGCTGGCTCCACGAGCTCACCCTGATCCAGTTCGCCCTCTACTCGGTGGGCCGCTACCGCGGACGCCGGGCCGGGATCCTCGCCACGCTCGGCTACGTGGCCTTCGCGCTGACGGTGTTCAGCGTGCCGGGCTGGCCCGAGCCGCGGGCCGAGACCCTCAGCGCCTTCCTCAGCCTCGTGGTGCCCATCGGGGTGCTCGCCTCGGCCGTGGGCATCGCCGCGTACCGGCACGACCTGGTGCGCGAGCTCACCGCGCGGCGGGCCGAGTCGGCCGTCTTCCAGGCGGTCGAGCAGGAGCGCACCTCGGTCGCACGCGACGTCCACGATTTCGTCGGCCGGGAGCTGACCCTGCTCACGGTGCGCTCGGAGGTGCTGTCGATGCGGGCGCGCGAGACGGCCTACGCGAAGGACTTCGAGGAGCTCGCCGACACCGCGCGCCGGGCCCACCTGGTGCTGAACGACATCATCGTGCAGCGCGGGGAGCGGGCCTCGACCCCGGGTGTGGACGGGCTGGCGGCGCTCGCGGAGGAGAGCGGCCGGGCCGGTTCGCCCGTACGGCTGGCCATGGACCCGGACGTGCACGGGCTGTCGCCGCTGCGGCAGGCGGCGGTCTACCGGGTGGTGCAGGAGTGTCTGACCAATGCGGCCAAGCACGCCCGCGGCGAAACCATCGAGGTGGCGATCACGGCGGACGGCGCGCACCTGCGGATCGCGGTGCGCAACGGCCTGGCCGACCGGCATCCGACCCGGGCCCCCGTCTCGGCGGGCTCGGGCACCGCGAGCATGTCCGAGCGCGTGCGCAGCCTGGGCGGAAGCCTGACGGCGACGCGCACGCAGGACGCGTACGAGGTCGTGGCGACCCTCCCGCGCGGCTAGACCCCTTTCGCCCCTAGGTCTTGGCCGGGGCCAGCAAGCTGCCCAGGGTGTCCAGGTCCTCCACGCACCTGCCGGAGCCCAGGGCCACGCAGTCCAGCGGGTCGTCCGCCACGAAGACCGGGATGCCGGTCGCGGAGGCCATGCGCAGGTCCAGGCCGGGGAGCAGCGCGCCCCCGCCGGTCAGCGTGATGCCGTGCTCCATCACGTCGCCGGACAGCTCCGGCGGGCACTCCTCCAGGGTGGTGCGCACCGCGGCGATGATCGCCTCGATCGGCTCGTCGAGCGCGGTCCGTACGTCCCTGGCGGAGAGCTGGAGCGTCTTGGGCATGCCGCCGACCTTCTCGCGGCCGCGCACGGTGAAGGAGCGGGTCTCCAGCTCCGGCCGGTCGGGCACCGGCCAGGCCGAGCCGATGCCGACCTTGATGTCCTCGGCGCTGCGCTCGCCGATGAGCAGTGAGTGCTCCTTGCGCACGTAGTCCATGATCGCGGCGTCCAGCCGGTCCCCGCCGACCCGCAGCGACTGGGCGGTGACGATGCCGCCCAGCGAGATGACGGCGACCTCGGAGGTGCCCCCGCCGATGTCGACGACCATCGAGCCGCGCGGCTCGGACACCGGCAGTCCGGCGCCGATCGCGGCCGCCATGGGCTCCTCGATCAGGTGCACGACCTTGGCGCCGGCGCGGGTGGAGGCCTGCACGATGGCCCGCCGCTCGACCGGGGTCACGCCGGACGGTACGCAGATCACCATCCGGGTGCGGGAGCGACGGCCGGGGACCGCCTTGCGG
Organism: Streptomyces sp. NPDC060031; assembly: GCF_042736805.1. Lineage (NCBI taxonomy): Bacteria > Bacillati > Actinomycetota > Actinomycetes > Kitasatosporales > Streptomycetaceae > Streptomyces > Streptomyces sp. NPDC060031. Next base: position 15,356 of record NZ_JBHWVM010000108.1, on the reverse strand, counting down.
ACGAAGTGCCGGATCATTTCCTCGGCGGCCTCGTAGTCGCAGATCACGCCGTCCTTGAGGGGGCGGATCGCGGTGATGGAGCCGGGAGTGCGGCCGATGGTCTCCTTGGCCTCGGTGCCTACGGCCAGGGCCGTGGTCGTGCCCGCCTTGACGGCGACCACGGACGGCTCATTCAGGACGATGCCGTGCCCCCGCGCATAGACGAGCGTGTTGGCCGTCCCCAGGTCTATCCCTATGTCGCGGCTGGAAGCTGTCTTGTTGGTGCTGGCCTGCGGCATTTGTTCCCCAATCTCCTGCCCGCAAGGTTTGCATAACGATCCGGTCGCATCCGTCGCCGAAGGTCCCGAAACGGCCGGGCCGAAAGTCCTCGGGGTCCTCGTCCGTAGACTGGGCTCCGTGAGTGAGCAGCAGCCCGACAGCCACGACGGCCCCTTCGGCGAATCCGACGAGTTCGACCAGATCGTGGCGGCAGAGTCCGACCGCGACCCCGACCTGGCGGTGATCGAGGCGGGCAGCCGTACCCTGCGCGCCCAGGCCGGTCCGCCCCAGGGTGACCCGGTACCAGCGCCGCCCGTCGATTCCGAGGCGGCGAAGGCGCTGCAGGAGGTGGAGCAGGAGCTGGCCACCCGCTGGGGCGAGACCAAGCTGGAGCCGTCGGTGTCGCGGATCGCGGCGCTGATGGACGTACTGGGCGAGCCGCAGCGGGCGTACCCGTCCATCCACGTCACCGGCACCAACGGCAAGACCAGCACGGCCCGGATGATCGAGGCCCTGCTGAACGCCTTCGAGCTGCGCACGGGCCGCTACACCAGCCCGCACGTGCAGTCGATCACCGAGCGGATCAGCCTGGACGGGGCGCCGATCACCGCCGAGCGGTTCGTGGAGACGTACCACGACATCAAGCCGTACGTGGAGATGGTCGACGCGGCCGAGGAGTACCGGCTGTCCTTCTTCGAGGTGCTCACCGGCATGGCGTACGCGGCCTTCGCGGACGCCCCGGTGGACGCCGCCGTGGTCGAGGTCGGCATGGGCGGCAGCTGGGACGCGACCAACGTGATCGACGGCTCGGTCGCGGTGATCACCCCGATCAGCCTGGACCACACCGACCGCCTCGGCTCCACGCCGCGCGAGATCGCGCAGGAGAAGGGCGGGGTCATCAAGCAGGGCGCCACCGTGATCCTGGCGCAGCAGCCGGTGGACGCGGCGCAGGTGCTGCTGAAGAAGGCCGTCGAGGCCGACGCGACGGTGGCCCGCGAGGGCATGGAGTTCGGCGTCGTGACCCGCGAGGTCGCGGTCGGCGGCCAGCAGCTGACGCTGCGCGGGCTGGGCGGCGAGTACGACGGGATCTTCCTGCCGCTGTACGGCGCCCACATGGCGCACAACGCGGCGGTGGCGCTGGCCGCGGTCGAGGCCTTCTTCGGGATCGGCGCGGACCACGCGCGGGTGCTGGACGCCGACACGGTGCGCAAGGCCTTCGCCTCGGTGACCTCGCCGGGCCGGATGGAGGTCGTGCGGCGCAGCCCGACCGTGGTCCTGGACGCGGCGCACAACCCGGCGGGCGCGGCGGCCACGGCCGAGGCGGTCACCGAGTCCTTCGGCTTCAGCCGGCTGATCGGTGTCGTCGGCGCGAGCGAGGGCAAGGACGTGCGCGGGGTCTTCGAGGCCTTCGAACCGATCTTCGCGGAGGTGGTGGTGACGGAGAACTCCAGCCACCGGGCGATGACGGCAGACGAGCTGGCCGCCGTCGCGGTGGAGGTCTTCGGGCCGGACCGGGTCCAGGTGGAGCCGCGGCTGGACGACGCCATCGAGGCGGCGATCACCCTGGCGGAGGAAGAGGCGGAGTACGGCGGGGCCGGTGTGCTGGTGACCGGGTCCGTGATCACGGTGGGCGAGGCCCGCCTGCTGCTGAGGAGGGGCTGAGGATGCGCACGCTGTGTGCGAGCACGCTGATCGGTGAGTTCTTCGTGATCGGGTTCGCGGGACTCGTGGCGATGAAGAACCCGGATCTGACGCAGGCGACGGTCTGGACGGTCTGCGGGATCGCCATGCTGCTGTCGGTGCTGCTCTGCGGGATGCTGTCGCGGCCCGGGGCCGTGCAGATCGGCTGGGCGCTCCAGATCGGGCTGATCCTGAGCGGACTGGTCGTTCCGATGATGTTCTTCCTCGGCGCGGTGTTCACGGGGCTGTGGTGGTGCTCGGTGCACTACGGCCGCAAGATCGACTCGATCAAGGCCCGCTGGGCGGCCGCGCAGGAGTCGGCCGCGTCGTCGGCGGCGCCCGACGCTGCGTGACGGGGTCCCTCCAACGGCCCTGTAGATTCGTCCTACCGCACCCGTATGCCGCAAGGAGCCGCAACATGACCCAGCGCACCCTCGTTCTGCTCAAGCCCGACGCCGTCCGCCGCGGTCTGGTGGGCGAGATCATCGGCCGCATCGAGCGGAAGGCCGGCTGGACCATCCCGGCGCTGGAGCTGCGCACGCTGGATCAGGAGACCCTCGAGGCGCACTACGGCGAGCACAAGGGCAAGGTGTTCTACGAGCCCCTCATGGGCTTCATGTCCAGCGGTCCCGTCGTCGCCCTGGTCGTCGAAGGGGAACGCGTGATCGAGGGTGTCCGCCAGTTGGCCGGACCCACCGACCCGATCGCGGCGGCGCCCGGTTCGATCCGCGGCGACTTCGGCACCGTCACCCGGGAGAACCTGATCCACGCCTCGGATTCCGAGGAGTCCGCCGAGCGTGAGCTGAAGCTGTTCTTCCCGGCACTGTGATCACTCTTTTCTGACGCAACATCAGCCAAATAGCGCTCATGACCTGGGGCGACCGAAGTAATTTCGGTCGCCCTTCGGTATTGAGGGGTAATAGCGGGAACGCATGTGCAGGACCCGACGTCACCACTAAGGGGACGGGTATCCGTTCCGGCGGGATTGCCGGAGTCCCGTCGCGCGGTGTCCGTACTTGCGGCACTACGATGGGGCCTCCACCCACACACCCACCTCGCCGACCTGACAGCAGCCGCTATCAACTGGAAGGCCAGACGCTCCTCATGGGGAACAAGGGGAACAACATGTCGTTCATCGGCCGTGACATGGCGATCGACCTCGGGACCGCCAACACGCTGGTGTACGTGAGGGGCCGGGGAATCGTCCTGAACGAGCCGTCCGTGGTCGCCATCAACACGAACACCGGTGGCATCCTGGCGGTCGGCTCCGAGGCGAAGAAGATGATCGGCCGGACGCCCGGCAACATCGTCGCCGTACGGCCCCTCAAGGACGGCGTGATCGCCGACTTCGAGATCACCGAGCGGATGCTCCGGTACTTCATCCTCAAGATCCACAAGCGCCGCTACCTGGCCCGTCCGCGCGTCGTGGTCTGCGTGCCCTCCGGCATCACGGGAGTGGAGCGCCGAGCCGTCATCGAGGCGTCCACGCAGGCCGGCGCCCGCCAGGTGCACATCATCGAGGAGCCCATGGCCGCCGCCATCGGCGCGGGCCTGCCCGTCCATGAGGCCACCGGCAACATGGTCGTGGACATCGGCGGCGGCACCACCGAGGTCGCCGTCATCTCCCTCGGCGGAATCGTCACGGCGCAGTCCATCCGGGTGGCCGGTGACGAGCTGGACAACGCGATCATCCAGCACATCAAGAAGGAGTACTCGCTCCTCCTCGGCGAGCGCACCGCCGAGCAGATCAAGATCACCATCGGTTCGGCCTACGACCTCGACAAGGACGAGCACACCGAGATCCGCGGCCGTGACCTGGTGTCCGGGCTGCCGAAGACCGTCGTCATCTCGGCCGCCGAGGTGCGCAAGGCCATCGAGGAGCCCGTCAACGCCATCGTCGACGCGGTCAAGACCACCCTGGACAAGTGCCCGCCGGAGCTCTCCGGCGACATCATGGACCGCGGCATCGTCCTGACCGGCGGCGGCGCCCTGCTGCGCGGCCTCGACGAGCGGCTGCGCCGCGAGACGGGCATGCCCATCCACATCGCCGAGGACCCGCTCGACTCCGTCGCGCTCGGCTCCGGCAAGTGCGTCGAGGAGTTCGAGGCGCTCCAGCAGGTCCTGGACGCCCAGCCCCGGCGCTGACACAGCCCCCTCGCTGCCGAGGGGACATTGCGGAACACAATGATCCGCCGTACGGGTGCTACCGGGCCCGTGCGGCGGATCGTTGATATACAGGCAAGAACATTCCGACGAGGAAGGCACGGCCGCCGCACGTGAGGGACACACGAGAGAGCCGGCTGCTCCTGGTGCTTCTGATCGCCATCGCGTTCGCATTGATCACGGTGGACATCAGGGCGGGTGAGGAGTCACCGGTCGACGGTGCCCGGCAGGCCGCGGCAGCGGTCTTCGGCCCGGTCGAGAAGGGCGTGTCGACCGCCGTCGACCCCGTCGCCAATGCCATAGGGGCGGTACGGGACTCCGGCGAGCGGCACAACCGCATCGCCACGCTGGAGCGCCAGAACGCGGTCCTGAAGGCCAAGCTGGGCAGCGACGAACAGACCCGCAGCCGGATCCACGAGCTGGACGAGATGCTCAAGCGCGCGGGCGCCGGGCAGTACGGCATCAAGGGCGCCGAGGTCATCGCCATAGGAGCGGCCCAGGGCTTCTCCTGGACCGTCACCATCGACGCCGGCAGCAAGGACGGCATCGAGCGCGACATGACCGTCCTCAACGGGGACGGCCTCGTCGGCCGGGTCTCCACCGTCGGCCCCGACACCGCGACCGTGGTGCTCGCCAACGACCCGGACTTCACCGTCGGCACCCGCCTGGAGAAGACCGGCGAACTCGGCTTCGCCACCGGCCAGGGCGACCGCGCCATGTCCGTCCAGATGCTCAACGGCAAGGCCAAGATCAACCCCGGCGACCGGCTCGTCACCTTCGGCTCGCGCGGCAACAAGCCCTTCGTGCCCGGCGTCCCGATCGGCGAGGTGGTCAAGGTCGACCCCTCGCGCGGAGACCTGACCCGCACCGTCTGGGTGAAGCCGGCCGTCTCCTTCTCGCGCCTCGACATCGTCGGCGTCGTCGTGATGCCGCCGCGCGAGGACCCGCGCGACGCGGTCCTGCCGCCCAAGCCCGAGGCGCCGAAGCCCATCCCGACGGTCACCGTCACGGTCGCCCCGTCCGCGTCCGCCACCGTGCCCGGCAAGCCGGCCGACGAGTAGGAGCCGACCGTCATGCGCTTCAACCGGATCCTGCTCGCGGGCACGCTCGTCGTGGTCGCCCTCGTCGTCCAGGTCACCGTCCTGGGCCGGCTCCAACTCCCCGGAGCCGTGCCCGACCTGGTCCTCCTGACTGTCGTGGCCCTCGCACTCGTGTACGGGCACGTCAGCGGCGCCCTCATCGGCTTCGCCGCCGGACTCCTCGCCGACCTGGCCCCGCCCGCCGATCACGCCGCCGGACGGTACGCGCTCGTCCTGTGCGTCATCGGCTACGTCGCGGGGCTGGTCCGTCCCGACAGCGGACGGTTCCGTTCCGCCTGGGGTCCGATGCTCACCGTCGTGGGCGCCGCCTTCGCCTCCACGCTGCTCTACGCCGGGGTCGGCGCGCTCGTCGGCGACACCGCCGCCCGCCATGTGGGGCTGACCGGGCTGCTGTTCACGGCCGTCCTGTACGACCTGCTGCTCGCCCCCTTCACGGTGCCGTTCATCATGGCGCTCGCCCGTCGGGCCGAGAACGACCCCATGGCCGTCGAGGCCAACGGCGGCGCGCCGACGGGCAAGGACATCGCCTCCGGTTGGCTGGCCGGCGGCACCGGCCTGCGGATCGGCAGCCAGCGCGGCGGCCTGCGCATGAAGACCGCGCGCAGCCGCGCCAACCGGGCCGTCCGGATAAAGGGCGTCAAGGGTGTCAAGGGTGTGAAGAGCATCAAGAAACTCTGAGAGGGAGCGGACGTGACCAACGTTCCGGAGACCGGCCGCACCTCCCGGGTGCAGATCAGGCTCATCATGATCCAGGTGCTCGTCTTCTCGATGCTCGTCACCCTCGGCGGCCGGCTCTGGTACCTCCAGATCCGCAACGGCGACGAGTACTACCACGAGGCGAAGAGCAATCACGTCCAGCGGGTCGTCCAGCCCGCCGTGCGCGGCTCGATCCTCGACGCCCGCGGGGTCCCGCTCGCCGACAACGAGACCCGTCTGGTCGTATCGGCCAGCCGCACGGCGCTGATGAAGATGAAGGACAGGGGCAAGGCCGTCATGACCCGCCTCGCCGACGTCCTGGACATGACCCCCAAGGAGGTCATGGAGAAGGTCCGGCTCTGCGACTCCCAGACCCCCGCGCCCTGCTGGAACGGCTCCCCGTACCAGCCGATTCCGGTCACCCTCGAAGCCACCACGCAGCAGGCGCTGCAGCTGCGCGAACGCCCCGAGGAGTTCCCCGGCATCACCGCGGAGCCCACCGCCGTCCGGCGCTACCCGGCTCCCGGCGGAGCGCGCACCGCACAGGTGCTCGGCTACCTCTCGCCGGTCACCGACGACGAGATCCAAAAGGCCAAGGACACCGACTCGCCGCATCTGCGCTCGGATCAGGTCGGCCGCTCCGGAATCGAACGCACCTATGACAGGCAGCTGCGCGGCAAGGCGGAAGTCACCTCGTACGAGGTCGACAACCTCGGCCGGGTCATGGGCCAGACCAAGTCCGACCCGGGCGTGGCCGGGTCCACCCTCGTCACCAGCATCGACGCCCGGGTCCAGTCCGTCGCCGAGTACGAGCTCCAGCAGGCGATGAAGGTCGTCCGTCAGGAGACCGACAACATCACCAACCGCAAGTACGAGGCCGACTCGGGCGCCGTCGTCGTCATGGAGGCCAAGACCGGCCGCGTCGTCGCGATGGCCTCCCAGCCCGACTACGACCCCAACGCCTGGGTCGGCGGCATTTCGGGCAAGGACTACGCCAACCTCACCAGCAAGAATTCCAACTACCCGCTGCTCAACCGGGCCATCCAGGGCCAGGCCCCCGCAGGCTCCATCTTCAAGGTGGTCTCGGCGAGCGCGGCCGTGCGGGCCGGCTACGCCTTTGACGACAAGTACAACTGCAGCTCTTCCTACAACATGGGCGGCCGGAGCTTCGCGAACTTCGAGTCCAAGGGGCACGGCCCCATCACCCTCGGCGACGCCCTCAAGTTCTCCTGCAACACCGTCTTCTACGCCCTCGGCCACAAGGAGTGGCAGCGCGACGGCGGCCTCAAGCCCAAGAAGGACGCCCACGACTGGTTCTACCGGACCGCCCGCGACTTCGGGCTCGGCTCAGAGACCCGCATCGACCTGCCGAACGAGGTCACCGGACGCATCCCCGACCGCCGGTGGAAGCAGAGCTTCTGGAAGGCCAACAAGGACTCCTGGTGCAAGCAGGGCAAGAAGGGCGGCACCTACGTCGAGCAGATCGCCTACGAGAGCTGCCTCGAAGGCAACCAGCTGAAGGCCTACGACAGCATCAACTTCGCCATCGGCCAGGGAGACGTCCTCGTCACCCCCATCCAGATGGCCACCGTGTACTCCGCCATCAGCAACGGGGGCACCCTCTACGACCCCACGGTCGGCAAGGCCCTGGTCAGCCCTGACGGCAAGAGGATCGAGATGATCAAGCCCCAGGCCCACGGCAGGCTGCCGGTCGATGCCAAGACCATCGGCGACCTCGACAAGGGCCTGCGCTCGGTCGCCGAGCCGGGAGGCACCGCTGCCTGGCGGTTCATCGGCTGGCCGATGGACAAGATCCCGATGCACGCGAAGACCGGCACCGCCCAGGTCTACGGCAAGCAGACCACGTCCTGGCTGGCGACCTACACCAAGGACTTCACGATCGTCATGACGATCTCCCAGGGCGGCACCGGCTCCGGAGCCTGCGGGCCGGCCGTCCGCAGCCTCTACAACGCCATCTACGGTCTGACCATGGACGGGAAGCAGGACCCGAAGAACGCCCTGCTGCTGGGGCCGGAGGCGAAACTGCCCAAGATCTACCCCGACGGCTCCATCGAATCCCCCGAGATCCGGCCGTACGTGCCGCCGTCCCCGGAAGAGCTGGCGCCGCCCGCGCTCGCCGGCCCGCCCGCGCTCGCCGGCCCGACCGCCCAGCGCCCCGCGCAGCACGACTGAGGACCGAACCGACATGCAGACCGCCAACAAGTTCTCCGTCTCCCGGTACGCGCCCGAGCGCGGGGCGATGGCCAAGCTCACCGCCCGCGACTCGGTGATCCGCCGGCTCGACTGGCCGATACTCCTGTCCGCGCTCGCGCTGTCCTTCATCGGCGCCCTGCTGGTGTGGTCGGCGACCCGCAACCGGACTCAGCTGAACCAGGGAGACCCCTACTACTTCCTGGCCCGGCACGCCCTGAACGCCGGCATCGGCCTCGTCCTGATGATCGGCACCGTCTGGCTCGGCCACCGCACCCTGCGCGGCGCGGTGCCGGTCCTCTACGGGCTCTCGCTCGTGCTCATCCTCGCCGTGCTCACTCCGCTCGGCGCCACCATCAACGGTGCCCACGCCTGGATCGTGATCGGCGGCGGCTTCTCGCTCCAGCCCTCCGAGTTCGTGAAGATCACGATCATCCTGGGCATGGCGATGCTGCTGGCCACCCGGGTGGACGCGGGCGACCTCACCCACCCGGACCACCGCACGGTCGTCAAGGCGCTGTGCCTGGCCGCCGCCCCCATGGGCATCGTGATGCTGATGCCCGACCTCGGCTCCGTCATGGTCATGGTCGTCATCGTGCTCGGCGTGCTGCTGGCCTCCGGAGCCTCCAACCGCTGGGTGCTGGGCCTGCTCGCCTCGGGCGCGTCCGGAGCCGTCCTGGTCTGGCAGCTCGGCATCCTCGACGAGTACCAGATCAACCGCTTCGCGGCCTTCGCCAACCCCGAGCTCGACCCCGCGGGCGTCGGCTACAACACCAACCAGGCGCGCATCGCGATCGGTTCCGGCGGACTGAGCGGCTCGGGCCTCTTCAAGGGGTCCCAGACCACCGGCCAGTTCGTGCCGGAACAGCAGACCGACTTCGTCTTCACGGTCGCGGGGGAGGAGCTCGGCTTCATCGGAGCCGGGCTGATCCTGGTGCTGCTGGGCATCGTGCTGTGGCGGGCCTGCATGATCGCCCGCGAGACCACCGAGCTGTACGGGACGATCGTCTGCGCCGGGATCATCGCCTGGTTCTCCTTCCAGGCCTTCGAGAACATCGGGATGACCCTCGGGATCATGCCGGTGGCCGGGCTCCCGCTGCCCTTCGTCTCGTACGGAGGCTCGTCGATGTTCGCGGTGTGGGTGGCCATCGGGCTGCTGCAGTCGATCAAGGTGCAACGGCCATTGTCGGCCTGATGCTCCGTTCACCCTGCCGCCGCGCTCCGTTCAGGACTAAATTCGGTTCATGGCGGACACGAAGCGCGAGATCGAGCGGAAGTTCGAGTTCTCCCGGGCGAAGTCGGCCCGGCTGGGAGTGCCGGACCTGACCGGCACGGCCGCGATCGCGGCCGTCCGCGATCAGGGCACCGTCGACCTCGACGCCGTCTACTACGACACCCCCGACCAGCGGCTCGCGGCCGACGGTCTCACCCTGCGGCGCAGAACCGGCGGGGCCGACGCCGGCTGGCACCTGAAACTGCCCGTCTCCCCGGGCGTGCGGGACGAGATCGGGGTCGCGCTCAGCGACACCGTCCCGCGCCCGCTGGCCGCCCTGCTCCGCTCCCGGGTGCGGGGCGCCGCCCTGGAGCCGCAGGTCAGGCTCCTCTCCTCGCGCCGGGTCAGCCACCTCCTCGACGCCGACGGAGCCCTGCTCGCGGAACTGAGCACCGACGCGGTCCGGGCCGAGCGGGGCGAGGCCACCGCCGCCTGGACCGAGGTGGAGGTGGAACTCGCCGACGGGGTCGACCCCGGGCTGCTCGACGCGGTCGAGAAGACCTTCCGCAAGGCCGGTCTCAAGGTCTGCGACGCCCCCTCGAAGCTCGCCCGGGCCTTGGCCGAGACCGGCACGGCCCCGCCGGCCCGGCCCGCGGGCGACGGCTCCGACGGCACGGCGGGCGCGTACGTCCTGGCGTACCTGCGCGAGCAGCGCGACGCCCTGATCGCCCAGGACCCCGCCGTACGGCGCGACCTGCCGGACTCCGTGCACCGCATGCGGGTCGCCACCCGCCGCCTGCGCAGCGCCCTCAAGACGTACCGCACGGTGCTGGACCGGACCGTCACCGACCCGCTCGGCGAGGAACTGCGCTGGCTCGCCGCCGAACTCGGCGTCGACCGCGACCAGGAGGTCCTGCTGGAGCGGCTCCAGACCCGCCTCGACGAACTGCCGCGCACCCTGCTGCTCGGCCCGGTCCGCGGCCGGCTGCGCACGTGGAACGCCACCCGCCGCTCCGGATCGCGCCGCCGCGCCCTGGCCGCGCTCGACAGCCCGCGCCACCTCGCCCTGCTGGACTCCGTCGACGCCCTGCTGGACGAGCCCCCGCTGCGCAAGGCCGCCCGCGGGCGGGCGGAGCGCGTCCTGCCCCGGGCCGTCCTGCGCGACTACGAGCGCCTCGCCGGCCGCGTCGCCGCGGCGCTCGCACTCGCCGAGGGCCACGAGCGCGACCTGGCCCTGCACGAGGCCCGCAAGGCGGCCAAACGGGCCCGGTACGCGGCGGAAGCGGCCACGCCCGCACTCGGCAAACCGGCGAAACGCCTGGCCAAAGCCATGAAGAAGGTCCAGTCCCTGCTCGGCGACCACCAGGACAGCGTGGTCGCCCGCGACGCCCTGCTCGGCCTCGCCGTCCAGGCGGCGGGCGCCGGGGAGTCCGCCTTCACCTGGGGCGTGCTCTACGCCCACGAGGAGGCCCTGGCCGCGCGGCGCGAACAGGAGCTTCCGGACATCTGGGCGAAGGCCTCCGAGCCGGGTCCCAGGGCCGCACTGGGATGATCATGTGGGTGGGGGCACCTGAGCCTGGGGGTACGCTTGAGAGCTGCCCCCTGCCCGCTTCATGAAAGTCGCGTGATGACCGAGTCGGTCTTCCCTCAGCTTGAGGCCTTGCTTCCGCACGTGCAGAAGCCCATCCAGTACGTCGGCGGTGAACTCAACTCCACGGTGAAGCCGTGGGAGAGCTGCGACGTCCGCTGGGCGCTGATGTACCCGGACGCGTACGAAGTCGGGCTGCCCAACCAGGGCGTCATGATCCTGTACGAGGTCCTCAACGAGCGCGAGGGCGTGCTCGCGGAACGCACCTACAGCGTGTGGCCCGACCTCGAAGAGCTGATGCGCGAGCACAAGGTGCCGCAGTTCACCGTCGACAGCCACCGCCCGGTCTCGGCCTTCGACGTGTTCGGCCTGTCCTTCTCCACGGAGCTGGGCTACACCAACATGCTCACGGCGCTGGACCTCGCGGGCATCCCGCTGGAGGCCCGCAACCGTACGGTCGACCACCCCATCGTCCTCGCGGGCGGCCACGCGGCCTTCAACCCCGAGCCGATCGCGGAGTTCATCGACTGCGCGGTCATCGGCGACGGCGAGCAGGCCGTCCTCGACATGACCGAGATCATCCGCACCTGGAAGGCCGAGGGGCGGCCGGGCGGGCGCGAGGAAGTCCTGCTGCGCCTCGCCAAGACCGGCAACATTTACGTGCCGGGCTTCTACGACGTCGAGTACCTGCCCGACGGCCGCATCGGCCGTGTCGTGCCGAACCGCTCCGGCGTGCCGTGGCGCGTCTCCAAGCACACCGTCATGGACCTCGACGAGTGGCCCTACCCCAAGCAGCCCCTGGTCCCGCTCGCCGAGACCGTCCACGAGCGCATGTCCGTGGAGATCTTCCGCGGCTGCACCCGCGGCTGCCGTTTCTGCCAGGCCGGCATGATCACGCGCCCCGTGCGGGAGCGAAGCATCACCGGCATCGGCGAGATGGTGGAGCGCGGCCTGAAGGCGACCGGCTTCGAGGAGGTCGGTCTCCTCTCGCTGTCCTCCGCGGACCACACCGAGATCGCCGACATCGCCAAGGGCCTCGCGGACCGCTACACCGACGACAAGGTGGGCCTGTCCCTCCCGTCGACCCGCGTGGACGCCTTCAACGTCGACCTGGCCAACGAGCTGACCCGCAACGGGCGCCGGTCGGGCCTGACCTTCGCCCCCGAGGGCGGCTCCGAGCGCATGCGCAAGGTCATCAACAAGATGGTCTCGGAAGAGGACCTCATCCGGACCGTCTCCACCGCGTACGGCAACGGCTGGCGCCAGGTGAAGCTGTACTTCATGTGCGGCCTGCCGACCGAGACCGACGAGGACGTGCTCCAGATCGGTGACATGGCGGTCAACGTCATCGCCAAGGGCCGCGAGGTCTCCGGCCAGAACGACATCCGCTGCACCGTGTCGATCGGCGGCTTCGTCCCGAAGCCGCACACCCCCTTCCAGTGGGCGCCGCAGCTGTCGGCCGAGGAGACGGACGCACGCCTCGGCAAGCTCCGCGACAAGATCCGCGGGGACAAGAAGTACGGCCGCTCCATCGGCTTCCGCTACCACGACGGCAAGCCGGGCATCGTCGAGGGCCTGCTCTCGCGCGGCGACCGCCGCATCGGCGACGTCATCCGCGCCGTGTACGAGTCCGGCGGCCGTTTCGACGGCTGGCGCGAGCACTTCAGCTACGACCGCTGGATGGAGGCGGCCGAGAAGACGCTGCCCGCGCACGGCGTGGACGTGGCCTGGTACACGACGCGCGAGCGCACCTACGAGGAGGTCCTGCCCTGGGACCACCTGGACTCCGGTCTCGACAAGGACTGGCTCTGGGAGGACTGGCAGGACGCCCTCGACGAGACCGAGGTCGACGACTGCCGCTGGACCCCGTGCTTCGACTGCGGCGTCTGCCCGCAGATGGACACCAGCATCCAGATCGGCCCGACGGGCAAGAAGCTGCTGCCGCTGACGGTCGTCAAGTAACGCCTGGGTATCGAGGGGCTCCCGCCGCAACGGCGGGGGCCCCTCGCGTGTCTCTACGGTCATGGAACCGGAGAAGTCGCAGCCGCCACGGCCTCCGCAGGGCGAGGGCTGCCTGGCCGGGGTCGTCCGGGTACCCGTGAAGATCGTGGCGGTGCTGATCGTGCTGCCCGTACGGGTGGTCTGGGACCTGCTCGTCGCCCTCGCCCGACTGCTGAACCGGCACGTCCTCGGGCCGACGGGGCAGGGGCTGCGCTGGTTCCACGAGCACGTCCTGCGCCCGGTGCTGCGCGCACTCGGCCGCGCCGTGGCGACCCTCCTGAAGCTGGTCTTCGTCTGGCCGTGGGTCGGCCTGTGGCGCTACGTCCTGACACCCGTCGGCCGGGCCCTGGCCTGGCTGGTGCGCGCGGTGGGCACGTACGTCCTGGGTCCCGCCTGGCAGGGCCTGGCCTGGCTGGGCCGCGCGGTGGGCACGTACGTCCTGGGTCCCGCCTGGCAGAGCCTGGTCTGGCTGGCCGCGCGGCGGTCACGTACGTCCTGGGTCCCGCCTGGCAGAGCCTGGTCCGGCTGGGCCGCGCGGTGGTCACGTACGTGCTGCGGCCGCTGGGCGACGGGCTCGGCCGGGCGCTCCGCGCGGCGGGCCGTCATCTGCTCCTCCCGCTGGCCAAGGGCGTCGCCCGGGTCGGCTGGGCGCTGGGGATGGCGCTGTTCGTATGGCCCTGGGCCGGACTGTGGCGGTACGTCGTCGCGCCGGTCGCGGGGGCGGTGTACCGGTACGTGCTGACGCCGCTCGGCCAGGCGGCCGGATGGGCCGCGCGAGGGGTGTACTCCCACGTCCTCGCGCCGCTCGGGCGGCTGCTGGTCAGCGCCTGGCACCTGGCCGGGCGGGTCAGCCGGGCCATCGGGCGCGGGCTCGTGTGGCTGTGGCGCGGGCTCGTCGCGCGGCCCTGCGCCTGGGCCTACCGGCAGGTCGCCACTCCCGTCGGGCACGTCGTCCGCGAGGTCTGGCGGACCGCCCGCGCGGCGGTGCGGGAGGCACGGGCCGAGGTGCGAAGGGTGCTGTTCGGCGGGCCGCCCCGGGAACCGGCGAGGTCACGGGCGCGTACTCTGGGTAGTACGACAGCCGCAGGCAACACGCCCGCCACGCCGATACCAGCGAGCCCCCTGCACAAGCAGGTGTGAGCCGGCGGGCACGGGAGTGGCCCGCCGGCTCACAGACCTCAGGGCGACGCGCGAGCCGCGGAGCCCCGCACAAGGAGAAGAACCACTGGGCAAGCGACAGCCCGAAGGCCCGCCTCCCGCACCGGTGGTGCAGCGCATCCGTCTGCGCTACACCAAGCGCGGCCGCCTCCGGTTCACCAGCCACCGGGACTTCCAGCGCGCCTTCGAGCGGGCCCTGCGCCGCTCGGAGGTGCCCATGGCGTACTCGGCGGGCTTCACCCCGCACCCCCGCGTCTCGTACGCGAACGCCGCCCCGACCGGGACCGGCAGCGAGGCCGAGTACCTGGAGATCGCCCTCGCCGCGCCCCGCGACCCCGCGAAGCTCCGCGAGCTGCTCGACGAGTCGATGCCCCTCGGCCTCGACATCATCGACGCCGTCGAAGCCCGCACCTCGGGCCTCGCCGACCGGCTGACCGCCTCCGTCTGGGAGCTGCGCCTGGACGGCGTGGAGCACGCGGACGCCGAGCGCGCCGTGGCCGCCTTCCTCGCCGCGGAGGCCGTGGAGGTCCAGCGCCGCACCAAGAACGGCATGCGGACCTTCGACACCCGGGGCGCCGTGGTCAGTCTGGAAGCGGTTCCCGCACCGGCTGATAGGCCCCTGGACAATGCTTGTGCGATACTGCGGCTGGTTGTTCGGCATCTGACACCTGCCGTGCGACCCGACGACGTCCTGTCCGGTCTCCGAGCTGTGGCCGACCTGGCGCCGCCGGTCCCCGCAGCGGTGACCAGGCTGGCGCAGGGGCTCTTCGACGAGGAGTCCGGCACGGTGACCGACCCGCTCGCGCCCGACCGCGAGGCTGTCACGGCCGCCCCACCCATGGCCGCCGTAGCCGCCGACGCGAAGGCGCCGGAAGGTCCCGCCGCGTAAGGATCGTCGTCGTCGCGCAGCCCTGGCACTCGGGAGCCACCTGGGTCGGGCCGCGCACTGACCTGAAGACTTCCGCCAGGCCGTACGGACAACACGTACGGAACCGGCGGCCATGAACTGAGCTCCCGTGTGGCGAACGCGCCCCGGAGGCCGGTTCCGCGCTCGTCCAGGCGGAACCGTGCCGGACCGGAAGTCAGCCGCGGCGCCCGGGAGCGTGACGGGAGAAACCCCGCATGCTGGGCAACGAAAACGACAACACCACCACCGCAGGCGCCGACAGCGGCAGCCCGAGCGACAACCTGCCTCCGCGCAGGCGTCGCCGCGCCGCGTCCCGGCCCGCCGGCCCGCCCGGCGCCCCGGTCGCCGCCGAGACGGCCCCGGCCGCCGAGGCCGCGCCTC
>NZ_JBHWVM010000107.1:0-22457 GCF_042736805.1 Streptomyces sp. NPDC060031 | reverse complement strand
GCCGGTGCGGCCGCCGGGGAGCTCGGCCAGGAGGCGGCGGTCGGGGCCGACGGGGTGGGCGTCTGGCCGCCGAGCCAGGGGGAGACCGGATGGGCGGGCGCCGTCGGGGGCGCGGGGGGCGCCGGGGGCGCGACCTGCGTCGGGGCCGCGGCGGCGGGGGCGGGCTCCTCGTCCACGGAGACCCCGAAGTCGGTCGCGATGCCGGCCAGGCCGTTCGCATACCCCTGGCCGACCGCGCGGACCTTCCAGGCGCCGCCGCGCTGGTAGACCTCGACGACCACGAGGGCCGTCTCGGAGCCGAGCTGCGGAGGGGTGAAGGTCGCGATCACCGAGCCGGCCGCGTCCCGAACGGTCGCGGTCGGCTCGATGCCCTGGAAGGTCTGCCCGGCGGCATCGGGGCTGGCCGTGACCACGATCCGCTCGATGCCGGGCGGCAGCGCTCCGGTGTCCACGGTGATCGAGTCCGGTGCCGCACCGCCGCCGGACCGGTAGGTGACACCGGGGCCGGACGGCTGGTTGTAGAAGATGAAGTCGGCGTCGGAGCGCACCTTGCCGTCCGCCGTGAGAAGGAGCCCGGACACGTCGAGCCGCACCGGAGCAGCCACGTCCACCGTCACGCTGACGGAAGGGAGCGGCAGGTTGGAACCAGGGGTCATAGCGGTCATGCATCCAGAACGACCGACGCAGCTTTACCGTTCCCTTACCCTCGCCCGAGATTTCGTACGGGGCGAACACGGCGGAGGCGGGCCTCAGCGCCGGTTGCGGGGGTGGTTCTTGGCCGTGCGCTCGTTCCCGAACTTGTACGCGCCGGTCCAGCGGGCCATGACGAGCTGCGCGTCCCCGGACTCCACCTCGGCCAGGAACTTCTCGGCCCGGCCGCCCCGCAGGGTGCCCGCGGCCCGCCCCCGGTGCGTGATGACGACGCTGTGGTCGCCCAGTTGTTCGTACGAGAATCCGTGCGGCTTCGGCATGGGCGGCAGCCTGCCCCGCCCGGGGCGGGGCAGGCAACGGAATTAGGGAGTGTCGTCAAAGTAGCGTCGGCCGCCCGAAGGGCGGGGCGAGCGTGCGTGCCAGGCCCGCCAGCGAGACGGGACTTTGACGACACGACCTATGGGGTGACCCGGCGCGGCAGCCCCAGCGGATTGGCCTCGCGCAGCTCCGGCGGGAGCAGCGCGTCGGGCACCGACTGGTAGGCCACCGGGCGCAGCCAGCGCTCTATCGCGGTCCCGCCGACCGAGGTGGAGTGCGAGGTCGCAGCCGGGTAGGGGCCGCCGTGGTGCTGGGCCGGGGCCACGGCCACCCCGGTGGGCCAGCCGTTCACCACGACCCGCCCGGCCAGCGTCGTGACCTGCGCGATCAGCTCCGCGGCGGGACCGGCGCCGCCCTCGGTCTCGGCCGCCGACAGGTGCAGCGTGGCGCTCAGGTTCCCCGAGAGCAGGCCCAGTACCGCGGCCGCCTCGCCCTGGTCGGCGTACCGGACGACCACGGTGACCGGGCCGAAGCACTCCTCCAGCAGGAGCTCGTGGCCGCTGCTCCCGCTCGCGGCACCGCCGTCGGTACCTTCGACGAGGGCGCGCGCCGGCACGGTCAGGTAGCCCGCGCCCACGGTGTGCTCGCCGCCCGAGCCCGGGGTGACGGGCGCGGTGACCGCGGCCAGCGCGGCCCGCTCGCTGACGCCCGCGATGAAGTTCTCCCGCATCCGGTGGTCCAGCAGCACGCCGGGCTCGGTCTCCCCGAGCGCCTTGGTCAGCGCCCCGGTGACCCGGTCGCCGTCCGCCCCCTCGGGCACCAGCACCAGGCCCGGCTTGACGCAGAACTGGCCGACGCCGAGGGTCACCGAGGCCGCCAGCCCGGCGCCGATCTCCTCGGCGCGCTCGGCGGCGGCCGCGGGGGTGACCACGACGGGGTTGAGGGAGCCGAGCTCCCCGTGGAAGGGGATCGGCACCGGCCGGGCGGCAGCCGCGTCGAAGAGGGCCCGCCCGCCCCGGATGGACCCGGTGAAGCCGGCCGCCGTGACCAGCGGGTGGCGGACCAGCTCCAGGCCCGCGTCGAACCCGTGGACCACGGCCACCACCTCGGGCGGCAGCCCGGCGGCGACGGCCGCCCGGCGCAGCAGCGAGGCGCACAGCTCGGAGGTGGCCGGGTGGTCGGGATGCGCCTTGACCACCACGGGGCAGCCGGCCGCCAGGGCGCTCGCGGTGTCCCCGCCGGGCACGGAGAAGGCGAGCGGGAAGTTGGAGGCGGCGTAGACCGCGACCACGCCCAGTGGCACCTTGTAGCGGCGCAGTTCCGGGCGCGGCGGAGTCAGGGCGGGGTCGGCGCGGTCGATGCGGACGTCGAGGTAGGCACCCTCGTCGACCGCGTCCGCGAAGGCCCGAAGCTGGCCGGTGGTGCGGGCGACTTCGCCCGTGAGGCGGCCCGGGCCGAGCGCGGTCTCGGCGTCCGCGGCCTCCACGACATGGGCGGCCGACTCGTCGAGGAGGTCGGCGGCGGTGCGCAGGAAGGCGGCGCGGACGACGGCGTCGGCGAGCGCACCGCGGGCGGCGTGGGCCGCGCGTACGGCCTCGTCCACCTCCCGGGATGTGGCTTCGACCGCAACCTGCTCGCGCTGCTTCCCGGTGCGGGGGTCCACACTCCAGACTGGTGTTGCTGCCATGGCGCACTGCCTCCTGGATCTACGCTGACCCGCGCGATGTCGTTCAGTATTCTGAACGCTGTTCCGATGGATGAATGATCACATCCACCGTGGACTCTATTTCCGCGTCTTCCGGGTTGACAAGGGACAAGAGGGGCACGAAGGCGAATGACCACAACCGAGTCGGAGGCCTCGTCGGGCCCGGGCGCGTCGGCGGCCGTCAAGTCGGCGGTGCGCACGGTCCTGTTGCTGGAGCACTTCGCGGCCCGGCCGGGGCTGCACAGCCTGGCCGACATCCAACACGACCTGTCGCTGCCCAAGTCCAGCCTGTACATGCTGCTGCGCACCCTCGTGAACCTGGGGTGGGTGGAGACGGACGCGACCGGGACGAGGTACGGCATCGGCGTACGGGCCCTGCTCGTCGGCAGCTCGTACATCGACGGGGACGAGGTGGTCGCGGCCGCCAGGCCCACCCTGGACCGGCTGTCCGACGACACCACGGAGACCATCCACCTGGCCCGGATGGACGGGACGAGCGTGGTCTACCTCGCCACGCGCCAGTCCCAGCACTACCTGCGGCCCTTCACCCGGGTCGGGCGCCGGCTGCCCGTGCACACGACGGCGCTGGGCAAGGCGCTGCTGGCCACGCACACGGACGAAGAGGTACGGGGACTGCTGCCGCGGCGGCTGGAGGCGGTCACCGAACACACCGTCACCGACCGGGAGCGGCTCATCGACGAGCTGGCCCTGGTGCGGGAGCAGGGCTACGCCGTCGACCGCGAGGAGAACACCCTGGGGCTGCGCTGCTTCGGGGTGGCGCTGCCGTACCGCACGCCGGCGCGGGACGCGGTGAGCTGCTCGGTGCCGGTGGCGCGGCTGACGCCGGGGCACGAACGGGTCATCAAGGACGCGCTGTTCGAGGCGCGGGACCGGCTGTCGGTGGTGACCCGGCGGATGTGACCCGGCGGGTGCGGCCCGGCGGATGTGACCCGGCGGGTGCGGCCCGGACGCGCCGGGGAGGGCGGTGGGGGAGGCGGTGGTTCCTCCCCCGGGCGGGGGAGGCGGTTCCCCTTCACGGGGGAGGCGGCGGGGCCGCGGGCGCGGGACCGTTGGGTCATGACCACACGAGCCGTTCACACCCCGTCCGAGTGGCGGGCGAAGCAGGCGAGGCAGGCGCCGGCCCCCGGCCCGGGGGCCGGGCGGCGGGTCCTGCGGGCGGTGGCCCTGGCCGCCACCGTGCCGTACCTGTGCCTGAAGGCAGCCTGGCTGTCCGGGAGCCGGATCGGGATACCCGACGGCAGCGTGCTGCTGGAGCCCGGGCTGTTCCTCACCCTGGCCAATGCCGTCACGCTGGCCATGGACGCGAGCGTGATCCTGCTCGTGCTGGTGCTCACCCGGCCGTGGGGGAGGCGGGTGCCGGCCTGGCTGCTCACCGTCCCGGCCTTCGTCGCCACCGGGCTGCTCACCCCGATCCTCACCGGGTTCCCCGGCCAACTGCTCATACGGGCGCTGGGCCTGGGGGCGGGCGGCCCCGGGAAGACGTACCAGGCGCCCTTCCTCGACCCGTGGGTGTTCACGGTCGTCTACACCGGCTTCACGGTCCAAGGACTCGCCCTGGCCGGGCTGTTCGTGCCCTATGCGCGGGAGCGCTGGGGGCGGCGGTGGCAGGGCGCGGCGGGTAAGCGGCTCCCGCCGTCCACGGGGGTGGTGGCGGGAGCCGCGGCGCCGGCCGGACTGATGGTGGGGGCGGTGCATCTGTACTGGGCCTTCGGCGGTACGGCCGCATTGGGCGCCGAGCGGGCGGCCGAGTACTCGGCCGCGGCGGGAGTGGTGTCCGCGGTGCACGGCGCGTGCGCGCTCGCCGCCGGGGCGGGGGCGATGCTCCTGGCCCGGGCCAGGGGCCGGGAGCGGCGTGGGCGGTGGCCGCTGGCCCTCGCCTGGACGGGGTCGGCGGCGACGCTGACCTGGGGGCTGTGGATGCTGATCGCCTCGCTGGGCCCGGAGTTGGACGGCGGCGAAGGGCCCACCCGCGCCACCCTGCTGATCTACGCTGGCCAGATGATCACCGGATCCCTCGGAGCAGTCGTCGTCACCCGGTTCCTCACCTCCCGCTCCCGCCGAGAGGGGTGACGCGCGACGGGGTGATGCGCGACGGGTCGGGCGAACCGGGCCGGTGGGGCCGGCTGCTGGGGGTGCGGGCCCGGCTGCGCTGGGTGCACCTGATACTCGGCGGGGCCCTGCTGATGCCGTACTTCCTGCTCGCCCAGGTGGTGGTCGGCGTGGCCGCCGGCGGGGCCAACGCCCTCGCCTCCCTCCCGCTGAGTCTCGCCGCCTACGCGGCCGCCCTGCCGCTGGTCGCGGTGACGGCGGTGTCCCCGCTGGTCCGGCCGATGTCGGTGGCCGCGGTCCGGGCCATGTGCGGGGTTCCGGGAGAGCGGCTGGCCGACGGGCCGGCCCGGTCCTGGGCAGCCCGGGGGCGGACCGCGGCCTGGTGGACCCTCCACCTGGGGCTCGGCGCGCTCGTCAGCGGGGTGAGCCTCGCGGTACCGCCCATGGCGGCGGTGCTGATCGCGCTGCCGTTCGTGAGCGGGCTGCGCGGCAAGGGGCTCGGGCTGGGCTGGTTCGGCACGCGTGCCGAGCCGTACGTGTCACCCCTGCTCGGGGCCGGGCTGCTGGCCGGGCTGGTCCTGTGCGCCGCCGGGGCGGGGGCGCTGCTGGCCCGGCTGGCACCCGTACTGCTCGGGCCGACGGCGGCCGACCGGCTGGCGGCGGCCGAGGAGCGGGCGGCCGACCTGGCGGTGCGCAACCGGCTGGCGCGGGAGTTGCACGACTCGGTCGGGCACGCGCTGAGCGCCGTCACCCTCCAGGCGAGCGCCGCCCGGCGGGTGCTCGACAGCGACCCCGGCTTCGTACGGGAGGCGCTGACGGCGATCGAGGACACCACCCGGCGCACGGTCGGCGAGCTGGACGCGGTCCTCGGACTGCTGCGGGACGGTGACCCCGGCCGGCCGGCCGCCGCGCCCGCGCCCACCCTCGCCGCCGACCTCGAAGGGCTGCTGGCCCGCACCCGGGCGGCCGGTACCCCGATCACCGCCCGCCTGGACCCGGGGGCCGCCGGGGGCTGGGCGCAGCTCCCGGTGATCGTCTCCCGCGAGGCGTACCGGATCGTCCAGGAGGGCCTGAGCAACGCCCTGCGGCACGGCGAGGGCCCGGTGGAGGTGCGGATAGCCGTCCGCGCGGGCGATCCGGGCCGCGGGGGCCGCGGGGACCAGGGGGATGGAGGGAGCGGAGGGGATGAGGGGATGCACGGACCCGTTGAACTGGAGATCACCATGACCAATCCGCCGGCCGCGCCGGCTGGCGGAGAGCCCCGGACCACCGGGGGCCGCGGTCTGCGCGGCGCCGCCGAGCGGGCCGCGCTCCTCGGGGGCCGCGTCGAGGCGGGCCCCCACGAGGACCGGTGGCGGCTGCGGGCCGTCCTTCCGCTGGGCGGGGGCCCCCGATGAGCCGGCCGCCGCTGCGGATCGTGCTCGCCGACGACGAGCGGATGGTCCGTACCGCCCTGCGGGTCATCCTCGAGGCCGAGCCCGACCTGGAGGTGGCCGGGGAGGCGGCCTCCGGCGCCGAGGCCGTCTCCCTGGTCCGGGCGCTGGCCCCGGACGTGGTGCTGATGGACGTCCGGATGCCCGAGGTCGACGGCATCCGGGCCACCGAGCAGATCCTCAGGGCCATGCCCGATCCGCCCCGGATCCTCGTCGTCACCACCTTCGAGAACGACTCCTACGTGTACGGGGCGCTGCGCGCGGGCGCCGCCGGGTTCCTGCTCAAGCGGGCCGATCCCGACGAGCTGATCGGCGCGGTCCGGCTCGTGGGCCGCGGCGACTCGGTGCTCTTCCCGGCCGCCGTCCGCTCCCTGGCCGTCGCCCACGCGCCCGGGGCCGCGGCCGCGCCGTGGGTGGCCCGGCTCACCGGCCGGGAGGCCGACGTACTGCGCCTGATGGCCACCGGCCTGTCCAACCACGAGCTGAGCGAGCGCCTCGGCGTCGGGCCGCAGACCGTCAAGACGCACGTCGCCGCGGTCCTGGCCAAGACCGGGTCCCGGGACCGCACCCAGGCGGTCATCGCGGCGTACGAGGGAGGCTTCCTCCCGAGGGGCAGATGAAGAAAAGCTGAGAACCCCGCCACAATCGGGGCAGAGCGGAACGGTCGGGGCCCTTGGGACGTCCTTCATGGGGATGAACAAAACGATCAGGCGTGCGTCGGTCTTCTGTCTTCTCCTGGTGCTGGCCCTTTTGGTGCGGGTCACCTGGGTGCAGGCATACCAAGGCCAGGCCCTCGCAGACGACAAGAACAACCGACGGAACACGATCGACCAGTACGCGAACCCGCTCGGGAACATCATCGTGGGCGGAGAGGCGATCACCGGCTCGACGAAGACCACCGATGACAAGGACTTCGGGTACAAGCGGACGTACGTCGACGGCCCGCTCTACGCGCCGATCACCGGCCGCAGCTCGCAGGTGTACGGCACGAGCATGCTGGAGGGCGTCTACAAGGACGTCCTCAACGGCTCCGACAGCCGGCTGAAGTCGATCATGGACGTGCTGACGAACAAGCGGGCCGCCCCGGGCAACGTCCTGACCACCATCGACAAGGACGTGCAGAAGGCCGCGTACGACGCGCTCCAGGGCAAGCAGGGCGCCGCCGTCGCCGTCGATCCCGCCACCGGCGCGATCCTCGCCGTGGTGAACAACCCGTCCTTCGACCCCGGCCGCATCGCGGGCGCCAATGACGGGGCCGCCTGGAAGGAGTACCTCGGCGAGGACGGCAAGGGCAGGGCCATGGACAACGTGGCCCTGCGCAAGCCGCAGGCGCCGGGTTCCACCTTCAAGCTGGTCACTCTCGCCGCGGCGATCGAGAACGGGCTGGTCACCAACATCGACGCGCCGACCGGCATCGCGGCCCCGTACACGATCCCGGGCACCATCACCAAGCTGCCCAGCGAGGTCGGAGACGAGGCCTGCAACAACGTCTCGGCGCGCGACGCCCTGAAGAAGTCCTGCAACAACGTCTTCGCGGAGTACGCGCACCGGCTGGGCCAGGACAAGATGCGTGCGATGGCCGAGAAGCTCGGATTCAACAAGGAGATCGACACCCCGGTCCGCACCAGCCCGTCGAGCAAGTACCCGGAGAAGAAGATGTCGGTCGACGAGGTCGCGCAGACCGGTATCGGCCAGTTCGACGTGCAGGCCACGCCGTTCCAGATGGCGATGGTCACGGCCGCGATCGAGAACGGCGGCGAGCTCGTGGCCCCGCACATGGTCTCCGAGGTCACCGACTCCAACGGCAACGTGCTGGAGAGCTTCAAGAACCCGAAGTCCGAGCAGGTCATGAGCGCCAAGACCGCCTCGATGCTCCAGGCCGCCATGCGCACCGTGGCCACCGACGGCGGCGGCAAGAGCGCACAGGTGCCGGGCGCGGAGGTGGGCGGCAAGACCGGAACCGCGCAGCGGGGCGTCAACAACAGCCTCGACCCGCTCGCCTGGTTCACCTCGTACGGAAAGGCCAACGGCAAGCAGATCGCGGTGGCCGTCGTGATCGAGAACTCCAGCACCGAGCGCAGCGAGATCGGCGGCGGCAAGCTGGCCGCGCCGATCGCCCAGAAGATGATGGCGGCCTGGCTGAAGCAGTAGCCGCCTCGCGAGCCTGGCCGGATCGCGCGGGCACCGAACGCGCCGGGAACCGACATGGTTCCCGGCGCGTTTTCTTTTTCATGATCAGAACCGCGCGACCCGCCGACCTCGACGCCATAGCCGCCCTCCACACCCGGGCCCGTGCCACGTACTACCAGGGCCGGATCCCCGAGGAGGAGTACGGAGGCGCGGCCGAGCTCGCGCGGACCCGCGAGGGCTGGTCGGCGGCCCTCGCCCGGGCCGCAGCCGAGGGCGGAGTGCTCTGCGCCGAGCAGGACGGCGTCCTCACGGGGATCGCCGCGTTCCGCACCACGGCCGGCGAGACCACCCTCACCCAGCTCCACGTGGACCCCGTCCACTGGCGCCGCGGCACTGGGGCCGCCCTGCACGCCGCGTGCGTCGAGGCCTGGCGCCGGGCCGGGGTTCACCGGGTCCGCCTGGAGGTCTACGAGCACAACCTCCGCGCCCAGGCCTTCTACGCCGCCCACGGCTGGCTCCCCGGCCCCGCCGGGCCCCGCCCCGGCTCCCACCGGACCCTCTGGCTGGTCCTCGGGGAATGACTCCCCGAGCCGGTTGGTTGAACTCGGAACAGTTCATTCCGGGATCGAGGAGAGAAGAAGCAGCATGCGCGTCGAGATCTGGGCGGACATCGCCTGTCCCTGGTGCTTCGTAGGCAAGGCGCGGTTCACCAAGGGGCTGGCCGGCTTCGCGCATCGCGACGAGGTGGAGCTCGTCTTCCGGTCCTTCGAGCTCGACCCGAACCGCGCCAAGGGTGAGGTCTCGCCCGTCCTGGAACTGCTGGCCCGGAAGTACGGCCGCAGCCTCGACGAGGCGCGCGCGATGGAGGAGCACGTGGCGGCCGCCGCCCGTGCCGAGGGGCTGGAGTACCGGACGGAGGGGCGGGACCACGGCAACACCTTCGATGTCCACCGGATGCTGCACCTGGCCGCCGCGCGCGGTCGGCAGGAGGAACTGCTCGACCTCGCGTACCGGGCCAACTTCGCCGAGGAGCGCTCCGTGTTCGACCCGGAGGTGCTGGTCGCGCTCGCCGTCGAGGCCGGGCTGGACGAGTCCGAGGCCCGCGCGGTGCTCGCCGACGACTCCGCCTACGCCGCCGAGGTGAGGGCCGACGAGCGCGAGGCGGCCGAGCTGGGTGCCAACGCCGTGCCGTTCTTCGTCCTCGACCGCCGTTACGGGATCTCCGGCGGGCAGCCCGCCGAGGTGTTCACCCGGGCGCTGGAGCAGGCATGGGCCGAGCGCGAGGCCGCCGAGCCCGCGGCCGCCGAGCGCGAGCCCCGAGCCGGGGCCGGGGCCGGGGCCGGGGCCGAGGCCGAGGCCTGCGAGCCCGAGGGGGCCTGCGCGGTCCCGCAGTCCTGACGGGTGACGGATCCATAAGGGATCCTTTGGTGTGACGCAGGTAATTCGGCAATGGACTTTGGGTGGATCCTCGCGCAGAGTGGAGCGCATGGATCTTCCGCTCTCCCAGGCGAACCGCGCGGTGATCGACGCCGAGTTCGCGCCCACCACCACCTACGTCAACACCGCCACCTGCGGGATCCTCCCGCGTTCCGCCGTAGCGGCCGTACGGGAGCTGGCCGAGGCCACCGCGGCCGGAGTCCCCGCCGGCTTCGGGGACTTCGACCGCGTGAACCGCGTGCGGGAGTCCTTCGCGCGGCTGGTCGGCGTCGCCGCCGAGCGCGTGGCCGTCGGCTCGACCGTGGCCACCCACGTCGGGCTGGTCTCGGCCTCGCTCCCGGCCGGCGCCGAAGTCCTGTGCCCCGAGGGCGACTTCGCCTCCGTGATCAACCCCTTCGTGGTGCGGGGCGACCTCAAGGTCCGCTTCGCCCCGCTGGAGACCCTCGCAGAAGCCGTCGGCCCCGGCACCGCCCTGGTCGCGCTGAGCGCCGTGCAGTCCGCCGACGGCCGTACGGCGGACCTCGCCGCGGTGCGCGCCGCGACGGCCGCGCACGGGGCGCGGATGCTCGTGGACGCCACCCACGCGGCGGGGTGGCTGCCCTTCGACGCCTCCCCGTACGAGTACACGGTCACCGCCGGGTACAAGTGGCTGCTCGGCGCGCGCGGGGCCTCGTACCTCACGGTCTCGGAGGAGGCCCAGCGGACGCTGGTCCCGCTGCACGCCGGCTGGGTGGCGGCGGAGTCGATGTGGGACGCGACCTACGGCCCGATGCCGGAACTGGCCCACGGGGCCCGCCGGTTCGACGAGTCGCCGGCCTTCCTCGCCTACCACGCCGCCGAGCCCTCGCTCGCGCTCCTGGAGCGGATCGGCGGGGAGGCGGTCCTGGCCCACGACACCGCCCTGGCCGCCCGCTACCGGGAGGGCCTCGCCCGGCTGGGCCACGAGCCGGTCCCCGGCACCGCGCCCATCGTCTCGGTACCGGGCCTGGCCCATCGTCAGCCCGCCCTCCAGGCGGCCGGCATCGCCACCGCCGCCCGCGACGGCGGCCTGCGCGCCTCCTTCCACCTCTACAACACCGAGGCGGACGTGGACCGGCTGCTCGACGTGCTCTCCGGCTGACCTCAGGCCGCGGGCGCGCCCGTTGACGCCGCCGACCAGGCGGCTGCGGCACCGGCGAGGGCCGGCGCCGGGTCGGCCGCCAGTGCCGTCGCGAGCGCCGTCAGGGAGGCCTGGACCGCATCGAGGGCGGCCGCCGGGCCGTAGTGGTTGACCCGGATCATCTCCCGGGCCAGCGCGCCGCCGCCCGCCGCGAGCGGAACCGACGGGTCCGCCGCCAGGGCCTTGGCCACCACCAGCGAGGCCTCCGGGACGCGCAGGGTGGTGGCCACCGGGGCCGCCGCCGACGCCCGGCCGACGTACGGGGAGATGCCCAGCGCCGCCGCGCCCGCGCGGGTCGCCGCCGCGGCGGCCGCGTGGCGGGCCGTCACCGCGGGCAGCCCCTCGGCCGCGATCCGGTCCAGGCACGCCTCCAGCGCCAGCATCTCCAGCTGCGCCGGCGCGTGCAGCAGCGTCTTGCGCCCGGCGTCGATCCATCGCTCCTTCCAGTCCAGCAGGGACAGGTACGAGCGCCGGGGCGCGGCCGGGTTCTCGGCGAAACGGGCCCAGGCCCGGTCCGAGACCGAGACCATCGAGACGCCCGCCGGGCCGCCCATCGCCTTCTGCGCGCCGATCACGCACAGGTCCACGCCCCAGGCGTCGGGCAGCAGCGGCTCGGCGCCCACCGACGCCACCGCGTCGAGCATGAACAGCGCCCCGTGGGCCCGTACGGCCTCGCCGATCTCCGCGACCGGGTTGGTGTTGCCGGTGGCCGCCTCCGCGTGGACGAGCGAGACGAAGTCGATCGCCGGGTGCGCCGCCAGCGCGTCGGCGACCTGCTGCGCCGTCACCGCCGTGTCGAAGGGGACCGCCAGGTCCACCACCGTCGCGCCGCAGTCGCGCAGCCAGTTGCCGAAGGTGGTCCCGTACGGGCCGGTGACGATGTTCAGCGCCGTCGACCCGGGCCGCGCGCCCGACCGGATGCACCCCTCCAGCGGCAGCAGCGCCTCGCCCTGCGTGATCACCACGTCCTGCCGGGTGGAGAGGAGGTCCGCGACCCCCCGCTCGATCGACGCGAAGTGCTCCGCGGTGAGCGGCGGAAGGTCCAGGAAGGGGTGGGTCACGGCGGTGCTCTCTTCGTCCGGGGTTACCGCGAAAGCCTATCGAGCACGCACGTAGGGTGCCGACATGAGCGATGCGCGCGCAGTGAGCGGTCCCAGCCGTCCTGGCCCTCCCGGCGGTTCCGGCGGTCCCGGCGACCCGAGTCCGGTGCTGCACGTGAGGGGGCGGGTGCTCGTCGGCCCCGACGAGGTCCGCGACGAGCTGTGGGTGGTCGGCGGCCGGATCTCCTACGAACGCCCGCCCGCCGCCCGCGAGATCACCGAGGTCGCCGGCTGGGTCCTGCCGGGCCTGGTCGACGCGCACTGTCACGTGGGACTCGATGCCCACGGGCCGGTCGACGCCGAGACCGCCGAACGCCAGGCGCTGGAGGACCGCGCCGCCGGCACCCTCCTCATCCGCGACGCGGGATCCCCCTCGGACACCCGCTGGATGGACGACCGCGAGGACCTGCCGAAGATCATCCGGGCCGGCCGCCACATCGCCCGCACCCGCCGCTACATCCGCAACTACGCCCACGAGATCGAGCCCGCCGACCTCGTCGAGTACGTCGCCGGGGAGGCCCGCCGCGGCGACGGCTGGGTCAAGCTGGTCGGCGACTGGATCGACCGCGACGCCGGGGACCTGACCGCCTGCTGGCCGCGCGCGGAGGTGGAGGCGGCCATCGCCGAGGCGCACCGGCTCGGCGCCCGGGTCACCGCGCACTGTTTCGCCGAGACCGCGCTGCGCGACCTGGTCGAGGCGGGCATCGACTGCATCGAGCACGCGACCGGGCTCACCGAGGACACCATCCCGCTGTTCGCGGAGCGCGGGGTCGCGATCGTGCCGACCCTGGTGAACATCGCGACCTTCCCGAAGCTGGCGGCCGGCGGCGAGGCGAAGTTCCCCACCTGGTCGGC
The DNA here is from genome assembly GCF_042736805.1 of Streptomyces sp. NPDC060031. Taxonomy (NCBI): domain Bacteria; kingdom Bacillati; phylum Actinomycetota; class Actinomycetes; order Kitasatosporales; family Streptomycetaceae; genus Streptomyces; species Streptomyces sp. NPDC060031. Next base: position 9,599 of record NZ_JBHWVM010000107.1, on the reverse strand, counting down.
GCACATGCGCAGGCTTCACGAGCGCCGCTACGACACCGTCCGGGCGGCCTACGACGCGGGCATCGGGGTCTACGTCGGCACGGACGCGGGCGGCGCGCTGCCGCACGGCCTGGTCGCCGCCGAGGTGGCGGAGCTCGTGAAGGCCGGGATCCCGCCGCTGGAGGCCCTTTCGGCGACGGCGTGGGGGGCCCGCGGCTGGCTCGGCAGGCCCGGCCTGACCGAGGGGGCGCCGGCCGACCTCGTCGTCTACGCGAGCGACCCGCGGGCCGACGTACGGGTGCTGGCCCAGCCGCTGCGCGTCGTCGTGAACGGCCGGGTCGTGGCCTGAACCTGGCCTGAACCGTTCGGTTGACGGGGCGTGACGTCGGTGGCCGGGCGCTCGTTGTGAACGGTCCCGCAGACCGCGGGCGGGGGTTGGTGTCCGTCATGTCCGGGAGCTGAGGGAACTCGAGTTCCTCATGAGGCGCAACAATTCGAATGTATGCGTGGAAACCACCCTTTGGGATGAACTCACGTCAGGTTGCCGCCCGTTCACTCACAGTGCGTAAAGATTCCGGGGTCGAGGCCGTCGGCGCGCGCAATGTCCCCCATTGGCGGCGCGACGGCTCCCATCTCCCCGGGGGTTCCACCAACTTGAACAGCAACACCTTCCGCATGCCCGCGGCCGCTCTGCTCGCCACGGGGGCGGTCGCCCTGCTCGCCGCCCCGCCCGCCTTCGCCACGGGAGGCGGCCACGCCGGGGGCGAGGGCAAGGCCAGTGCCGTCGTCCTGCGCGCCGGACTGGACGTGGGCCTGCTCAACAAGACCGTGCACGTCCCGCTGACCACGACCCTCAACGAGGTCAGTGCCCCGGCGTCCGCCGGGAAGACGGCGCTGACCGTGACCCTGGACGGCGTCGAAGGGGGGCAGCCCGTCAGCGTGCTGCGGGCCGACGTCGCCACGTCCGAGGCGGCCGCGGACAAGAACCGAGCCGAGGCGGAGGCCAACCTCGCCAAGGCGCGCGTGCACGTGCCGGGTCTGCCCGGCCTCTCGCTCATCGAGGTGGAGAAGGTCACCTCCAAGGCCGTCTGCGAGGCGGGCCGCAAGCCCGTGGCCACCTCGAACGTCCTCGGCACCGTGACCGCGCTCGGCAAGAAGGTCACCCTCTCCGCGGGAGGCCCCACCAAGATCGAGGTGCCGGGCGTGGGGCTGGTCAGCCTGGAACTGTCCGGTACCGAGACCACCTCCACCACGGCCGCCGCGGCGGCCCTGCGCCTGAAGGTCTCGGTGAACCCGCTGAACCTGAACGTGGCGCAGGTGGAGGGCGAGGTCGTGCTCGCCGAGGCGCGCTGCGAGTCCCCCGCGGGGCCGGCGCCGAGCCCGGCCGCCGCGCCCGGCGCCGCGCCGGGCACCGCGCCCGACGTCAAAGCCCAGACGGGCGCCTCCGGGACCGGGTCGGCCCTCACCGCCGAGGCCAACCTCGCCGAGACCGGAGGGGGTTCGCTCACCCCGTACGTCGCGGGCGGCGCGCTGATCCTGCTCGGCGTCGGCGCGGGCGCGCTGGTGATCACCCGGCGCGGCAGGGCCTCGTAGGGCAGGTCCGCAGCCGCGTGCTCCCGCGTCAGCGGGTCGCGTGCTCCAGCCCCTGCTCCCCGGCGCCACGTGACATCACGGCCGTGCTGACCTGGCGGTCGACGGCGGCGTACGCGGCCCGCTCGGCGGCGGGGAGGCCGGGGTCGGCCGCGGCGCAGGAGGCACACACGACCCGGAACGGCGGCCCCGTGTCCGAGTGCTGCGTGAGGTATTCGGCCTTCACCACCTCCCAGCGGCCCGGGTGCGCGGCCGCCGGGGCGAAGGTGAAGCGGGGGATCGAGGACATGTTGCCGCGCAGTTTGTCGGGCTCGTAGAAGCTGGCCACCTGGTCGCCCATGCCGTAGACCACCCAGGTGCCGTTGATCTTCTCGTAGGGCTGCGGCACGTGGTTGTGCGTGCCGATGATCAGATCGATGTCGGGGAGTCCGTCCGCCCCGCGGGACGCGGTCAGGGCCTGTGCCAGTTCGCGTTGCCGCCGGTCGGGCGCGCTCTGCCACTCGGTGCCCCAGTGGACGCTGAGGACGACGAGGTGCGCGCCGGCCGTCCGGGCGGCGCGGGCGTCGGCGATGATCCGGTCCTCGTCGATCAGACTGACCGCCCAGGGCTTGTCGGCCGGGAGCGGGATGCCGTTCGTCCCGTACGTGTAGTCCAGTTGCGCGACCAGGGCGCCGCCGGCCCGGAGCAGGGCCGGGGCCCTGGCTTCCTCGGCGCTGCGGGCCGAGCCGACGTGCTTGACGCCGACGCGGTCGAGGTGGTCGAGGGTGCGGGCGAGGCCCTCGTACCCGTCGTCCAGGGTGTGGTTCGAGGCGGTCGAGCAACTGTCGTACCCGGCGTCCCGCAGGGCGTCGGCGAGCTCGTGCGGAGCCTTGAAGAGCGGGTAGCCGGCATAGGGGCCGCCGGGCCGCCCGTACGGTATCTCGTGGTGGCATATCGCCAGGTCCGCCGCGGATATGAGGGGTTTGACCCCGGCGAGGATGGGCCGGAAGTCGTACGCCCCGGCCTTCCCCGCGTCGTCCGCCGCCCGCCGGATGATCGACGGGTACGGGATGACGTCACCGGTCGCGACCAGGGTGAACGGCCGCCCGGCGGGGGAGGGCGCACTCGGGCTCGGGGCCGGGGTCGGGGCCGGGCTGGGGTCCGGCTTCGCCCGGAGCCGCTGCTGCGCGGCGGCCCCGCCGCCCTCGCCGAGCAGGCGCGGCGCGGCGTGGATCCCGCCGCCCACGGCCACGCCCACGACCGCGAGCCCGGCGATCGCCGCGCCCGTCCTGGCGGATGCCCTCATCCTCGAACCCCCGTCGCCGTGCGGCCGGCACCTCCGGGGATCCTTGCCCACCCGCGGCCCCGCCGCCATCGGAAACGGGCCGTCCGGGTGACGAAACGGCTGCCCTAAGGCGTCCCGAGCGCGAGCGCGTGGTCGAGGGCCTGCAACAGCCGCCCCGTCGTCGCCCGGTCGCGGACCGCCAGCCGCAGCCAGGACCGGTCCAGCCCCGGGAAGGTGTCCCCGCGGCGCACGGCGAACCCGAGGGCCCGCAACCGGGTCCGCACCTCTGCCGCGCCCGGCACCCGGATGAGGACGAACGGGCCCTCGGCCACCCCCGCCACCGTGATCTCGTCGAACTCCGCGAGCCCGGCCAGCAGGTGCGCCCGGTCCACGGCGATCTGCCGGGCCGCCGCCTCCGCCTCGGCCAGCGCCCGCGGGGTCATACAGGCCTCGGCCGCCACCAGCGCCGGCGTGGAGACCGGCCACAGCGGCTGCGCCGCCGCCAGCTTCGCGATCACCTCCGGCTCGGCCAGCACGTAGCCGATCCGCAGCCCGGCCAGCCCCCAGGTCTTGGTCAGGCTCCGCAGCACCACCAGCCCGGGGACGTCCATCCGCCCGGCCAGCGCCTCCCGTTCGCCCGGGACCGCGTCCATGAACGCCTCGTCCACCACCAGGATCCGGCCGGGCCGGGCCAGCGCGGTCAGCGTGGCCGCCGGGTGCAGCACCGAGGTCGGGTTGGTCGGGTTCCCGACGATCACGAGGTCCGCGTCCTCGGGCACCGCCGCCGGGTCCAGCCGGAACCCGTCCGCCGCCCGCAGCAGAACCCGCTCGACCTGGTGCCCGGCGTCACGCAGGGCCGCCTCCGGCTCCGTGAACTGCGGGTGCACCACCACGGGCCGGACGGCGCCCAGGGCCCGCGCCACGAGTACGAACGCCTCCGCGGCCCCCGCTGTCAGCAGCACCCGCTCGACCGGGAGCGAGTGCCGATCCGCCACCGCCGCGCGGGCGGCGCGGCCGTCGGGGTACGCGGCGAGATCGCCGAGGGACGCCGCGATGTGCTGTTTGAGCCAGTCCGGGGGAGTCAGCGCCCGTACGTTCACCGCGAGGTCGACCAGCGACCCGTCGGCGTCCACCACCTCCGCGTCCCCGTGGTGGCGCAGGTCGTGACCCTGGGCCGTCGCGACCGCGCACGTCGCCGCCACCGACCGCCGCTTGGGTACGAGGAGCTCCCCGCCCCCCGCGAGCGCCGCGGCCTCCGCCACCGACGGCGTACCGGCCGCATCGCGCGCGGAGTCCGAGGGATGCGGGACCTCGATGGCGGCCAGCCGCTCGGCGGGGTAGCTGAGCAGGGGCACGCCGAAACGTTCCGCCGCGCCCGCTATCCCCGCCTCGGCCGCCTTCGTCTCCACCGTGGCCAGCGCCGTCACCGACCCGGCGGCGAGCCCGGCCCCGCGCAGCGTCTCCTCCACCAGGGCGCAGACCTCCGCCACGGAAACCCCCGCGCGGCCGCCCACACCGACCACCAGCTGCGCCGCGTACTCGCCCACCGGGATCACCCCTCTTCCGTCTTCTTCGTCAACTGTCCGTGGTCCGCTACCCGCGCGGGGAAGTGCGCGCACGGCGAGGAATCGGTATTCAGGGGCACATGGCCGTGATCGTGGCGTTGGGTGCGTTCCTGATGACCCTGGCAGGCGGATGGACGGCGCAGCGCGTCACCGACCGCCGCCACCTGGTGCTGGGCTTGGCCGGGGGGCTGATGCTCGGCGTGGTCGGCCTCGACCTGCTGCCCGAGGCCCTGCGGGCGGCGGGCGGGAAGGTCTTCGGCGTCCCGCTCGCCCTGCTGCTGTTCGTCGGCGGGTTCCTCGTCGCGCACGTCGCGGAACGCGTCCTGGCCGTCCGCCAGGCCGCACACGGCGCCGAGAACGACGACGGACACGCGGGCCAGGGCCGGGCCCCGGAGGTCGGCCTCGCCGCGGCCGCGGCGATGGTCGGCCACAGCCTCGCCGACGGGGTGGCCCTGGGCGCCGCCTTCCAGGTCGGCGGAGGGATGGGCGTGGCCGTGGCGCTCGCCGTCATCACCCACGACTTCGCCGACGGCTTCAACACGTACACGCTCACCCGGCTCTACGGCAACGCCCGCCGCAAGGCCCTGGTGATGCTCTTCGCGGACGCGCTGGCGCCCGTGGTGGGCGCGGCGTCCACTCTGCTGTTCACCCTTCCGGAGGAACCGCTCGGTGCGTACCTCGGCTTCTTCGGCGGGGTGCTGCTGTACCTGGCGGCGGCCGAGATCCTGCCCGAGGCGCACCACAAGCACCCCGCCCTGTCCACGCTGATGTGCACCGTGGGCGGGGTGGCCGGGATCTGGCTGGTCGTGGGCCTCGCGGAGTGACCTCACCGGTCGTCGGCCGCGGCTCGGGCGAACCGGAGCGCGACGGACGGCTCCGCCGCCCAGTGCGTGTGCAGGTAGCTCGCGTGCACGCCCTGCTGTACGAAGCCCTCGACGCGGCGTTCCGGATGGGTGAACCCCCACGCGGGCGAGGCTCCGGCACCGGGCTCGACCACCGTGCGGTGGAACTCGTGGCCGCGCAGCCGGGTGCCGGTGGCCGCGAGCGGGCTGTCGGACACCGCCACCGCTTCGCGGTAGCCGAGGGTGAGGCGCTCCGACATCCGCGCGTCGGCGTCGAGCACCCCGCACATGGGCTTCCCGTCGAGCGACCGGGCGAGGTAGAGCAGCCCGGCGCACTCGGCGGCCACGGGGCCGCCTTGCGCGGCGAATGCCGCCACGGCCTCGCGGAGCCGCTCGTTGGCGGACAGTTCGGGCGCGTACACCTCGGGGAAGCCGCCGCCGATGACCAGGCCGGCGGTGTGTTCCGGGAGCGACTCGTCGCGCAGGGGGTCGAAGGTGACGACCTCCGCTCCGGCGGCGGTGAGCAGCTCCGCGTGCTCGGCGTAGGAGAACGTGAACGCCGGGCCGCCCGCGACGGCGATGACGGGGGGCCGACCGGGGCCGCGCGGCGGCATCCCCAGCCCGTCCGGCGGGCCGGATTGCCCGGAGGGCAATGTCAGCCCCGCCGGCGATGGAGGCGCGGGGTGCGGGGCGGAGCCCCGGGTGCCCGCCAGGGCGCCCTGCGGGGACCACGGCTCGCAGTGCATCGGCGGGGCCGTCCGCGCCAGGGCCATCAGCGCGTCCAGGTCGCAGCCGGCCCGGACCTGGCCGGCCAGGGCCGCCACCGCGGCGAGCGCGTCGGTGCGGCGTTCCGCGACCGGGACCAGGCCCAGGTGGCGGGACGGCGCGGCGACCTGGGGGGCCCGCCGCAGGACGCCCAGTACCGGCATCCCGGCCTCCTCCAGGGCCTCCCGCAGCATCACTTCGTGCCGGTCGGAGCCGACCTTGTTCAGGATCACGCCCCCCAGCCGGACCTGCGGGTCGAACGAGGCGAAGCCGTGCACCAGCGCCGCCACCGACCGCGACTGCGAGGACGCGTCGACCACCAGCACCACCGGCGCCCGCAGCAGCTTCGCGACCTGCGCCGTCGACGCCAGCTCACCCCGCCCCGCGGCCCCGTCGTACAGCCCCATCACGCCCTCGACGATCGCGAGGTCACACCCCGCCGCCCCGTGCGCGAACAGCGGGGCCACCAGCTCGGGCCCGCACATGAAGGCGTCCAGGTTGCGCCCCGGCCGGCCGGTGGCCAGCGCGTGGTAACCGGGGTCGATGTAGTCGGGCCCGGCCTTGTGCGGGGACACGGCGAGGCCGCGCTCCGAGAAGGCCGCCATCAGGCCCGTCGCGACGGTGGTCTTGCCGCTGCCGGAGGACGGCGCGGCGACGACCAGCCGCGGTACGTTGAGCGAGGTCACCACTCGATGCCCTTCTGGCCCTTCTGGCCGGCGTCCATCGGGTGCTTGACCTTGGTCATCTCGGTGACGAGGTCGGCGAACTCCACCAGCTTCTCCGGCGCGTTGCGGCCGGTGATCACCACGTGCTGGGTCCCGGGACGGTTCCGCAGCACCTCGATGACCTCGTCCACGTCGATCCAGCCCCAGTGCATCGGGTACGCGAACTCGTCCAGCACGTACAGCCGGTGCGTCTCGGCGGCCAGGTCGCGCTTGACCTGCTCCCAGCCCTCCTTGGCCGCCTGCTCGTTGTCGAGCTGCGCGTCGCGCTGGACCCAGGACCAGCCCTCGCCCATCTTGTGCCAGACGACCGTGCCGCCCTCGCCGGAGGCGCCGAGCACCTTGAGCGCGTTCTCCTCGCCGACCTTCCACTTCGCCGACTTGACGAACTGGAACACCCCGATCGGCCAGCCCTGGTTCCAGGCGCGCAGCGCCAGTCCGAAGGCGGCGGTCGACTTGCCCTTGCCCGGTCCGGTGTGGACGAAGACGAGCGGGCGGTTGCGGCGCTGACGCGTCGTGAGTCCGTCGTCGGGAACGACGGACGGCTGTCCCTGAGGCATTACGCGGCCCTCCTGTTGCTGCGGTGCGGAGCATGGGATGCGACGGATGTACGTACGTTCTTGACGAGTCCGGCCAGCGAGTCGGCCCGCAGCCCGTCGAGGCTGACGGCCGGCCCGCCCAGGTCGGCGGCCAGCACCCCGGCCAGCCCCAGCCGGACCGGGCCGGTCTCGCAGTCCACGACCACCGACGCGACCCCTTCGGCCGCGAGCAGCCGGGCCCCGCGGCCCGCGAGGGCGCGCGGATCGCCGCCGAGGGCGCCGGCCGAGGTGGCCCGCCCGTCGGTGACGACCACGAGCAGCGGCCTGCGCGACGGGTCCCGCAGCCGCTCGATGCGCAGCACCTCGTGGGCCTTGAGCAGCCCGGCGGCCAGCGGGGTGCGGCCGCCGGTCGGCAGCCGCTCCAGCCGGGCCGCGGCGGCGTCGACGGACGAGGTGGGCGGCAGGGCCAGTTCGGCGGCCGCACCCCGGAAGGTGATCAGGCCGACCTTGTCGCGCCGCTGGTAGGCGTCGAGCAGGAGCGAGAGGACCGCGCCCTTGACCGCGCTCATGCGCTGCCGGGCGGCCATCGAGCCCGAGGCGTCGACCACGAACAGCACGAGGTTGCCCTCGCGCCCTTCGCGCGTCGCCTGCCGCAGGTCGTCCCCCCGCACCACGAGCCCGCGCCCGCTGCGCCCGCGCGCCTTCTGGTGCGGGGCGGCGGCCTGGATGGTCGCGGCGAGGTGCAGCTTCGTCAGCTGGCCCCGGGGGCGGACCGCGCCGGTGGTGCGGCCGTGCGCGGTGCGGGCGCGGGAACGGCGTCCGGCCGCGCCCTCGCCGAGCCCGGGCACGCTGAGCATCTTGGTGCGGAACGGCTCGGAGGCCCGTACGGCGGCCTGCTCGGGCGCGTCCGTTCCCTGGGCGGAGGGCTGCCCCTCGGGGGCCTCGGCCTGCGCCGGAGCCGGCTCCTCGGCCGGAGCCTGCGCGGGGTCGTCCGGAGTCCCGGACTCCGGGGTCTCGGCGTCGCCGTGCGGGCCTTCGCCCTGCGGGGGCACGCCGTTGCCGTCGCCGTCCGGGCCGTCGCCGTCGCCGTCGTCCGGGCCCTCGGGCTCCGGATCCGGATCCGGCTCCGGATCCGGATCCGGATCCGGATCCGGATCCGGGTCGGGCTCGTGGTCCGGCTCCTCGTCGGGGAAACGGTCCAGGATCTCGTCGAGCTTGTCCTCGTCGAGTCCGGGCGCGTCGAAGGGGTTGCGGCGCCGCCGGTGGGGGAGCGCCAGCAGCGCGGCCTGCCGTACGTCCTCCTTGCGCACGCCGGTCCGTCCGGCCCACGCGGCCAGCGCGGTCGCGGTACGGGCCATCACGATGTCGGCGCGCATGCCGTCGACCTCGAAGGCAGCGCAGGTCGCGGCGATCTGGAGCAGCGAGTTGTCCCCGAGGACGACCTGCGGGAGCAGCGCCCGCGCGGCCACCACCCGGGCGCGGACCTCGTGTTCGTCCCCGGCCCAGCGGGTCGCGAAGCCCGCGGGATCGTCCTCGTACGCGAGGCGGCGGCGCACCACCTCCACGCGCTGGGCGGGCTCCCGCGAGGCCGCGACCTCGACGGTCAGCCCGAACCGGTCCAGGAGCTGCGGCCGGAGCTCGCCCTCCTCGGGGTTCATCGTGCCGACGAGCAGGAAGCGGGCGGCGTGGCGGACCGAGACGCCCTCGCGCTCGACGTAGGAGGCACCCATCGCGGCGGCGTCGAGCAGGAGGTCGATCAGGTGGTCGTGGAGCAGGTTGACCTCGTCGACGTACAGGATCCCGCGGTGCGCGTCGGCGAGCAGGCCGGGCTCGAAGGCCTTCACGCCCTCGGCGAGGGCGCGTTCGATGTCGAGGGCGCCGACGAGGCGGTCCTCGGAGGCGCCGACGGGCAACTCCACCATGCGGGCGGGGCGGGCGGCGCCGGGGCCGGACTCGTGGGGGCCGTCGGGGCAGGCGGGGTCGGGCGCGGTGGGCGCGCAGCTGAAGCGGCAGCCGGGTACGACGTCCACCTGCGGCAGCAGGGTGGACAGGGCGCGGACGGCGGTGGACTTGGCGGTCCCCTTCTCGCCGCGCACGAGCACGCCGCCGACCGCGGGGCTCACTGCGTTGAGCAGGAGCGCGAGCCGCAGGTCGGTCTGGCCGACCAGTGCGGTGAACGGGTAGGGGGTGCTCATGCGTTGCTCACTCCTTCTAGTGTGCGGACCGTTGCCGGGGCGCCGCCCCGGACCCCGGGGGCCCAAAACCCCGGGGGGGGGGGGTGCGCGGGCCAATAAAAAAACCGCCGGGGGGGTGGGGGGGGGGGGGGCCGCAAC
>NZ_JBHWVM010000106.1:0-22637 GCF_042736805.1 Streptomyces sp. NPDC060031 | reverse complement strand
GCCCGGGACCTGATGGTCCCGGGCCGCCCGCCTTCGTACCGTACCGGCCGCGTACTAGCTGTGCGCGCGCAGCAGCGAGCGCATCGTCCGCATCGCCACCGACAGGTTCGCCAGGTCGAAGTCGTCCGACCCCTGGATCTCCTCCAGCGTGGTCCGGGCCCGGCCGATGATCGCCGTGTTCTTCTCCTCCCAGGCCTTGAACCGGTCCTCGGGAGTCGACGTGCCGTCGCCCACCGCCAGCACATCGGCCGTCAGGGCCGCGTGCGCCGCGAACAGGTCCTCGCGGATGGAGGCGCGGGCCATGGACTGCCAGCGGTCCGACCGCGGCAGCTCGATGATCCGGTCCATCAGCTGGGTGATGTCGAGGCGGTCGGCGAGGTCGTAGTACACCTCGGCGACGTCCAGCGGGTCCGCACCGGTGCGGTCCGCGATCGCCACGACGTCGAGCGTCGGGAAGGCGGACGAGAAGCCGGCCACCTTGGCCGCCAGCTCTTCCGGCACGCCCTCGCCGATCAGCTCGTCCGTGATCGACTCGTACCACTCCAGGTCCGCGCCGCGCACCAGCTTCGGGAGCTCGGACCAGACCTTCGTCACCCGCTCCGAGAAGAACTCGATGGTCTCGGTGATCTGGAGCGGCTGCGGCCGGTTGTTCAGCAGCCAGCGGGTGCCGCGCTCGACCAGGCGCCGCGAGTGCAGCCGGATCCGGGTCTGGACGTCGGCGGCGACCTTGTTGTCGAGCGCCTCGACCGCGTCCCACACCTCGGCCAGGCCGAAGATCTCGCGGGCCGAGAGCTGCGCCCGCACGATCTCCTCCAGGGAGGCCCCGGTCTCCTCGCGCAGGCGGTGCAGGAAGGTCGAGCCACCGGTGTTGACGGTGTCGTTGACCAGGACCGTGGTGATGATCTCGCGGCGCAGCGCGTGCCCGTCGACCTGCTCGGGGAACCTCGCGCGCAGCGCGCCGGGGAAGTACTCGTGCAGCAGGTGGCGCAGGTACGGGTCGTCCGGCAGCTCGGTGGTGATGAGCTCGTCCGCCACCGTGATCTTGGTGTAGGCGAAGAGGACGGCCAGTTCCGGCTGGGTCAGGCCCTTGCCGTTGTTCAGGAGCTCGCGGATCTGCCGGTCGTTGGGCAGGAACTCCAGCGCGCGGTCCAGCAGCCCGTCGCGGCCCAGGCGGCGCATGAAGCGCTGCTGGGCGTGGAGCAGGCTGGGGGCCTGGGCCGCGCCGTTGGCGAGCGCGAGGTTCTGGGCGTAGTTGTTGCGCAGCACCAGATGTCCGACCTCGTCGGTCATCTCGGCGAGGAACTTGTTGCGCTGCTTGACCGTCAGGTCGCCGTCGGCGACCACCGAGTTCAGCAGGATCTTGATGTTCACCTCGTGGTCGGAGGTGTCCACGCCCGCGCTGTTGTCGATGGCGTCGGTGTTGATCTTGCCGCCCTCGCCGCCGGCGCCGGTGCGGGCGAACTCGATGCGGCCGAGCTGGGTCAGGCCCAGGTTGCCGCCCTCGCCGATGACCTTGGCCCGGACGTCGGAGCCGCTGACGCGGATGGCGTCGTTGGCCTTGTCGCCGACGTCGGCGTGCGTCTCGGCGGTCGCCTTGACGTACGTGCCGATGCCGCCGTTCCACAGCAGGTCGACGGGGGCCTTCAGGATGGTCTGCATCAGCTCGGCCGGGGTCATCTTGGTGACGCCCGCCTCGATGCCGAGGGCCGCGCGGACCTGCGCGTTGAGCGGGATGGCCTTGGCGGTACGCGGGTGGATGCCACCGCCCGCGGACAGCAGCGCGGTGTCGTAGTCGGCCCACGAGGAGCGCGGCAGCTCGAACAGGCGGCGGCGCTCCGCGTAGGAGGTGGCCGCGTCCGGGTTCGGGTCGATGAAGATGTGCCGGTGGTCGAAGGCGGCGACGAGGCGGATGTGCTCGGAGAGCAGCATGCCGTTGCCGAAGACGTCTCCGGACATGTCGCCGACGCCGACGACGGTGAAGTCCTGGGTCTGGGTGTCGTGGCCGAGCTCGCGGAAGTGCCGCTTGACGGACTCCCAGGCGCCGCGGGCGGTGATGCCCATGCCCTTGTGGTCGTAGCCGGCCGAACCGCCCGACGCGAAGGCGTCGCCCAGCCAGAAGCCGTACGCCTCGGCGACGCCGTTGGCGATGTCGGAGAAGGTCGCGGTGCCCTTGTCGGCGGCGACGACGAGGTAGGTGTCGTCCTCGTCGTGGCGGACCACGCCCGTGGGCGGCACGACCTCGCCGCCCACCATGTTGTCGGTGATGTCGAGCAGCGCCGAGATGAAGATCTTGTACGAGGCGATGCCCTCGGCGAGCCAGGCGTCGCGGTCCACCGACGGGTCCGGCAGGTTCTTGGCGACGAAGCCGCCCTTGGCGCCGACCGGCACGATGACGGTGTTCTTGACCATCTGCGCCTTGACCAGGCCGAGGATCTCCGTACGGAAGTCCTCGCGCCGGTCGGACCAGCGCAGGCCGCCGCGGGCGACCTTGCCGAAGCGCAGGTGGACGCCCTCGACGCGCGGGGAGTACACCCAGATCTCGAAGGCCGGGCGCGGGGCCGGCAGCTCCGGGATGGCCTGCGGGTCGAACTTCATGGACACGTACGAGTGCTGCTCGCCCGCGGAGTTCAGCTGGAAGAAGTTGGTGCGCAGCGTCGCCTTGATGAGGGTGAGGAAGGACCGCAGGATCCGGTCCTCGTCGAGCGAGGCGACCTGGTCCAGGGCCCCGTCCAGCTCCTCCAGCATGGCGTCGATGAGCTCGGTGCCGGCGGACTGGCGGCCGGGCGACATCCGGGCCTCGAACAGCGAGACCAGCAGCCGGGTGGTGTGGACGTTGTTGCGGAGGGTGTCCTCCATGTAGTCCTGGCTGAAGGTGGCGCCGGCCTGGCGCAGGTACTTGGCGTACGCGCGCAGGACGACGGCCTGCCGCCAGGTGAGCCCGGCGCTCAGCACCAGGGTGTTGAAGTTGTCGTTCTCGGCGTCGCCCTGCCAGACCGCGGCGAAGGCGTCCTGGAAGCGCTCGCGGGCGTCGTCGCCGAGGTAGCCGGATGCCGCCGCGCCGTCGCCGGTCCCGTTCGAGGCGGGCATCCGCAGGCCGAAGTCGTAGATCCACGCGCTGACCCGGTCGGAGCGGCGCAGCTCGTACGGGCGCTCGTCGGTGACCTCGACGCCCAGGCGCTGCAGCACGGGCAGGACCGCGGAGAGCGAGACCTGCTCACCCGTGCGGTAGATCTTGAACCGGCGCTCGCCGGGGCCCGCGCCGACGGGCTCGTACAGCGAGAGCGCGAACTCGCGGTCGCTCGCGGACAGCCGCTCCAGGTGGCACAGGTCGGCCACGGCCGCGCGCGGCGAGTGGTCGGCCTTGTAGCCCTCGGGGAAGGAGGTCCCGTAGCGGCGCAGCAGCTCGGCGGCGCGCTCCTCGCCCAGCTCGGCGACGAGGGCCTCGGCGAAGCCGTCGGCCCAGGAGCGGGCGGCCTCGACCAGACGGGCCTCGATGCGCTCCACGTCGGCGTCGGTCAAGACGGGCAGTTCGGTGCCCTGCGGGACGCGGACGACGAAGTGGATGCGGGAGAGGATCGACTCGGTGTTCCAGGCGGTGAAGTCGACGCTGATGCCGTCGAGCTCCTCCTGCAGGATCGCGATCAGCCGCAGCCGCACGCCGGTGGTGTAGCGGTCGCGCGGCAGGTAGACCAGCGCCGAGTAGTAGCGGCCGTACTCGTCCTGGCGCAGGTACAGCCGCAGCCGGCGGCGCTCCTGGAGGTACAGGACGGAGGTGACGATCTCGCGGAGCTTGTCGACCGGGGTCTGGAACAGCTCGTCGCGCGGGTACGTCTCCAGGATCTGCAGCAGGTCGCGGCCGTCGTGGCTGGACGGCGCGAAGCCGGCGCCTTCGAGGACCTCGGCGACCTTGCGGCGGATGACCGGGACGCGGCGCACGGACTCGGTGTACGCGGCGGAGGAGAAGAGGCCGAGGAAGCGGCGCTCGCCGACGACGTTGCCCTCGGCGTCGAACTTCTTCACGCCGACGTAGTCGAGGTACGAGGGACGGTGCACGGTGGCGCGGCTGTTGGCCTTCGTCAGCACCAGCAGGCGGTGCTCGCGGGCCTTGGCGCGGGCGTCGGCCGGCAGCCGGTTGAAGGACGGCGAGACGGGGTGCGCGTCCTCCTGGCCGCTGTGGTGCGGGTCGGAGCGCAGGATGCCGAGGCCGGTGCCGGGCACGGCGGACAGGGCGTCGCCGTCGACGAGGTTGTACTCGCGGTAGCCGAGGAAGGTGAAGTGGTCGTCGGCGAGCCAGCGCAGCAGCTCACGGGCCTCTTCGAGCTCGTACTCGCGCAGGTCGGGCGCGGTCGGCTCGCCGGGCAGCTCGTCGGCGATGCGCAGCGCGGCGTCGCGCATCTTCTCCCAGTCCTCGACGGATTCCCGTACGTCGGACAGGACGCGCAGCAGGTCGGCGGTGATCTGCTTGAGGTCGGCGCGGTCGGTCTCGCGGTCGATCTCAACATGGATCCAGGACTCCACGAGGGAGTCGTGGGGGCGCGCGGTCTTGGGGCCGTGCGCGTCGCAGTCGGGGCCGAGGATCTCGATCAGCTTGCCGGTGACGTCACGGCGCACGACGACCTGAGGGTGGATCACGACGTGGATGCCGCGGCCCTGGCGGGACAGCTCGTTGGTGACGCTGTCGACCAGGAAGGGCATGTCGTCGGTGACCACCTCGACGACGGAGTGGCTGGAGGTCCAGCCGTTCTCCTCGACCGTGGGGGTGTGCACCCGCACGCTGGCGGTGCCCTGCGGCCGGTTCTCCGCGAGCCGGTAGTGGGAGAGCGCCGCCCCGAACACGTCGACCGGATCCCGGTCCAAGAGGTCCTCGGGGGCGGTGTGCAGGTAGTAGCGCTGGAGGTAGGCGAGCATCGTGTCCTGGTCTGGACGCTCCCCTTGCTCGGACCCAGTCGGAAGTAGCCCCCCGGCCGGGCTGTTCTCAGCTACCCGTGCCGCCCGCGCGAGCAGCTCGGCCTTTGCTTCGTCCAGCTTGGTCTGCATGTCCTCTGGCTCCTGTCGCGCGCCATTGCGTGACGTAGGTGAAGGAAGGAATGGCATAGCACCGCGAGGCGGGGATTCCGTTCGGGATCGACGCTATGCCGTCGAGAAGGCCGACCGGGAGGGAATCAGCCATGATCGGCGAGAGGTCCCGGCAGCGGGGATCAGCGATGGCCCGGGCACGGTGGTGCGCCGGGCGGTGGCCGGAGGCTTCGGTGCCTCCGATGACTATCGCGCTGATCACGGGTACCAGGCTATCTCCCCTCACCCCCGACTCGTCATGAGCTGTATGTGTACAAAACCGGGGGTGGAACTTTGACACTCTGGACAGCGACGTGGACGGCCGCGCGTGCCAGTAGCTATTCGGCCAGTTCACGAGCAGCGCGTACGGCGTCTGCCAGGGTGTCCACCACGGGCACACCGGCTGATTCCAGACTGCTGCGGCTGTGCGAACCGCCCGTGTAGAGCACGGCCCGGGCGCCCACGTGCGCGGCGGCCAGCGCGTCGTCGACGGCGTCACCGATGAGGACCGTGCGCTCGGCCGCCACTCCCGCCCCCTCCAGGGCGGCCAGATGACGTACGAGGTGGCCCGCCTTGGTGGTGTGCGAGGGGCCCGTACGGCCGTCGACGCGCAGGAAGTGCCGGTCGATGCCGTGCGCCTGTACGAGCGGCACGAGCTTCTCATGGGGCGCGAGGGACAGCAGCGACTGGGTCAAGCCGTCCGCCTGCCAGTCCCTGAGCAGCTCCCGGGCTCCTTCGGCGAGCCCGGCCGCGTCGGCGGCGGCCCAGTAGTACCGGTGGAAGGTGTCGTCCATGACGGCCCACTCGGCCTCGGTGGGCAGCCTGCCCATCAGCCGCTCGTAGAACTTCGGCACCGGTACGACGTACAGCTCGCGGTAGCGCTCCAGCGTGATCGGCGCGAAGCCGAACTCGGCGAAGGAGGCGTTCGTCGCGGCTATGACGGCGTCGATGTCGTGCAGCAGGGTGCCGTTCCAGTCCCACACGATGTGGTGGGCGGCGGCGGTGCGCGTCTGGCTCACTTCAGCAGCCCCGGGATCTCCTGGACCCCGAACCACAGCAGTTCGTGGTCCTCGGCGCCGTCGACGGTGAACTGCGCGTCCCCGTCCCCGGCGTCGGCGGCCCCCACGGCCGCGGCGGCGGCGCTGACGTCGCCCTCCGCGTCATCGGCGTCCACGTGCACGGCGGCGGCCACGGTCAGCCGCAGCGCCCCGTCGACGGTCACCTGGCCGAGGGTGGCCTCGTCGACCCCGGGGGTCGCGGTGGCGGCCTTGTCGGCCACGTCGAGCGCGATGACGACCCGGCGGCGCGGGGCGGCGGCGTCGGCCGCCAGGAGGCGCAGCGAGGCGGCCGCGGCCCGGCTCAGGGCGGCGTACTCCAGCTCCTCGATGTCGTCCGACACGTACCACTCGCGCAGTCCGGGGGTGACGGCGTACGCCAGCAGCGGGGCGGGACCCAGCTCACCCGCCTCGTGCACCTCGGCGAGCCCGGACAGGGTCAGGGGGACGTACACACGCATGGCCGGCTGCTTTCGGTAGTCGGAAACGCCCCCAGGATACGGCCGCGCGTACCCCTTCGGGCTGCCGGGACCGGGCCCGATCGCGTCCACCGCGGGCCCTCGCGGGGCGGGCCGGACCGCCCGGGGGCGTCGGGCGGCACCTCTGATAGGTGAACGGTCCGCCGCCGGTGCGGGCCCCCCGGGGGCCGTTGCGGAGCGTGTTCGCGGGCCCGTAGAAGATCCCCTACCACGTTACCGCCCGGTACCGCACCCGGGCCCGGACTCCTCGGGGGACGACCGCCATGAGCAAGGCCAGGAGCACCACCCGTCCCCCCGGCCGCCACGACCAGCGCCGCCCGCCGACCCTCGTCCACCGCGGACCCCACCACTGGTTCGCCGAACGCCTGCTGGCGGTGCTCAGCGGCCGCCGGCCGGTGCACTCGCTCCTCGGGCACACCGTCGGCCCGGCGTACGAGCAGCTGGTCACCCTGGCGCCCGCGGACCCCTTCCGCAACCGGCTGTGCCCGGTCATCCGCCAGTGCGGCCGCTTCACCCCGGGCCCGGGCGTCATCGAGGCCTTCGCCCGCATCACGACGGGCGACCGCGTCTCGGCGATGGCCTTCCGCCTGGAACAGGGCCCCGACCTCCGCTGGCGCTGCGCGGCGGTCGAAATCCAGGGCCCCCGCCCATGACGCACCCTCCCGCCCCGCCGGCGTTCGAGGCGCGGGGTCCGGGGCGGAGCCCGGCAGGGCGCCGCACCGCGCACACGAAGCGGCCGGGGCCGGACACCACGTACGGTGCCCGGCCCCGGCCGACGGTCCACCCCAGCGGGGCTACTTCTTGCGGCGACGCCCGCCGGAGGCCTTCTGCGCCTTGCGCCGCTCCGCCCGCGTCATCCCGTCACCCTCGCCGGCCTCGTCCGCGTCGAAGTCGCCCTCGACCACGCCGCCCTCACCGTCCACCGTGGGGGCGGAGAAGTGCAGCCGGTCCGGCCGCTGCGGAGCGTCCAGGCCCTTCGCACGGATCTCCGGACGCACCGCCGCCGGCGCGGCATCCTGCACCGGGAGCTCCTCGACCTGCTGCTCGACCTGGACCTCCAGGTTGAACAGGTAGCCGACCGACTCCTCCTTGATGCCCTCCTGCATGGCGTTGAACATGTCGAAGCCCTCGCGCTGGTACTCGACCAGCGGGTCCTTCTGGGCCATCGCCCGCAGGCCGATGCCCTCCTGCAGGTAATCCATCTCGTACAGGTGCTCACGCCACTTGCGGTCCAGCACCGACAGCACCACGCGCCGCTCCAGCTCGCGCATGATGTCGGAGCCGAGCTGCTTCTCGCGCGCCTCGTACTGCTCGTGGATGTCGTCCTTGACGGACTCCGCGATGAACTCGGCGGTGATGCCCGCGCGGTCGCCCGCGGCCTCCTCCAGCTCCTCGATGGTGACCTTCACCGGGTAGAGCTGCCGGAAGGCGCCCCACAGGCGCTCCAGGTCCCACTCCTCGGCGAAGCCCTCGACCGTCTCCGCCGTGATGTAGGCGTCGATCGTGTCGTCCATCATGTGGCGGATCTGCTCCTGGAGGTCCTCGCCCTCCAGGACGCGGCGGCGCTCCGCGTAGATGACCGTGCGCTGGTTGTTGAGCACCTCGTCGTACTTCAGGACGTTCTTGCGCGTCTCGAAGTTCTGGGTCTCGACCTGCGACTGGGCCGAAGCGATCGCGCGCGTCACCATCTTGTTCTCGATCGGCACGTCGTCCGGCACGTTCGCCATCGACATGACGCGCTCGACCATCTGCGCCTTGAACAGCCGCATCAGGTCATCGCCGAGCGACAGGTAGAAACGGGACTCGCCCGGGTCGCCCTGTCGGCCGGAGCGGCCGCGCAGCTGGTTGTCGATACGGCGCGACTCGTGCCGCTCGGTGCCCAGCACGTACAGGCCGCCGAGCTCCTTGACCTCTTCGAAC
Organism: Streptomyces sp. NPDC060031; assembly: GCF_042736805.1. Classification (NCBI taxonomy): domain Bacteria; kingdom Bacillati; phylum Actinomycetota; class Actinomycetes; order Kitasatosporales; family Streptomycetaceae; genus Streptomyces; species Streptomyces sp. NPDC060031. The sequence continues at coordinate 14,128 of NZ_JBHWVM010000106.1, read as the reverse complement.
TCGGCCTTGACGGCCGCTTCGGCCCTGATGAGCGCCTCGGGCAGGGCGTGCGCCCACTCCTCGATGTGCTCCTCCGGGTCCAGGCCGCGCTGGCGCAGCTCGGCCTCGGCCAGGTCGTCGGGGTTGCCGCCGAGCTTGATGTCGGTACCGCGGCCGGCCATGTTCGTGGCGACCGTGACGGCGCCGCGGCGACCGGCCTGCGCGACGATCGAGGCCTCCCGCTCGTGCTGCTTCGCGTTCAGCACCTCGTGGGGGATGCCGCGCTTGGAGAGCTGCTGCGAGAGGTACTCGGACTTCTCGACCGACGTCGTACCGACGAGGATCGGCTGGCCCTTCTCGTGCTTCTCCGCGATGTCGTCGACGACGGCGGCGAACTTCGCGACCTCGGTCCGGTAGATCAGGTCCGCCTGGTCCTTGCGGACCATGTCGCGGTTGGTCGGGATCGGGACGACACCGAGCTTGTAGATCTGGTGGAACTCGGCGGCCTCGGTCATGGCCGTACCGGTCATGCCCGACAGCTTCGAGTAGAGGCGGAAGAAGTTCTGCAGGGTGATCGTGGCGAGGGTCTGGTTCTCGTCCTTGATGTCCACCCCTTCCTTCGCCTCGATCGCCTGGTGCATGCCCTCGTTGTAGCGGCGGCCGGCGAGGATGCGGCCGGTGTGCTCGTCGACGATCATGACCTCGCCGTCGATGACGACGTAGTCCTTGTCCTTCTTGAACAGTTCCTTCGCCTTGATGGCGTTGTTCAGGTAGCCGACGAGCGGGGTGTTCACCGACTCGTAGAGGTTCTCGATGCCGAGCCAGTCCTCGACCTTGGCGACACCGGTCTCGTGGATGGCGACCGTGCGCTTCTTCTCGTCGACCTCGTAGTCGCCGGTCTCCTCGATGCCCTTCAGCGGCTGGCCGGGCTCGCCCTTCTTCAGGCGGGTGACCAGCTTCGCGAAGTCGCCGTACCACTTCGTGGCCTGGTCGGCCGGGCCGGAGATGATCAGCGGGGTACGGGCCTCGTCGACGAGGATCGAGTCGACCTCGTCGACCACGGCGAAGTTGTGGCCGCGCTGGACCAGCTCGTCCTGCGACCACGCCATGTTGTCGCGCAGGTAGTCGAAGCCGAACTCGTTGTTCGTGCCGTACGTGATGTCCGCCGCGTACTGCTCGCGGCGCTGCGCGGGCGACATGTTCGCCAGGATGCAGCCGACCTCCAGGCCGAGGAACTTGTGCACCCGGCCCATCATCTCGGAGTCGCGCTCGGCCAGGTAGTCGTTCACCGTGATCAGGTGGACGCCCTTGTCGGACAGCGCGTTCAGGTACGCGGGAAGCGTGCCGACGAGGGTCTTGCCCTCACCGGTCTTCATCTCGGCGACGTAGCCGAGGTGCAGCGCCGCGCCGCCCATGATCTGGACGTCGTAGTGCCGCTGCCCGAGGACGCGCTTGGCGGCCTCGCGAACGGTCGCGAAGGCCTCGGGCAGCAGGTCGTCCAGGCTCTCGCCGTCCTGGTAGCGCTGCTTGTACTCGTCCGTGAGCGCACGCAACTCGGCGTCGGAGAGGTTGACGAAGTCCTCTTCGATGGAGTTGACCTGGTCCGCGATGCGGTGCAGTTTGCGCAGGATCTTGCCTTCGCCTGCACGCATGAGCTTGTTGAAGACGGACACCGAGGTTTGTCTCCTTGCCGGTCGGGCCTGGCACTGTTTCGTACACGGGCACGGAGGGTGGGCCCCACCGCAACGGCCATCGTAAGCGAGGACGCGGTCGCGTCGGGAGGTCCGGACTATCCGCAGGGCACGGGCGCCCTGAATGAGAACGTTCGAGAGCCGCCGAAGGTGCCGGGGCAGACGAAAACTGTTCGCCCCCGGCGCGGCGGCGAACCAGAATCACTCCATGCAGCCCACCACCCTGAACACCGCCCGACTGGAACTGCGCCCCTTCGGCCCGGCCGACGAGGACGAGGTCTTCGCCATCTGCCAGGACCCCGACATCCAGCGCTGGACCATGGTCCCCTCCCCGTACGAACGCGCACACGCCCGCAGCTTCGTGGGCGAGCTGGTCCCCGGCGGCTGGCGCGACGACACCGGCTACTCCTTCGCCGCCCGCCTCGGCTCCGGCGGCCCGCTGGTCGCGGCCGTCGGCGTCCACGTGCACGAGGCCTTCGGGACGAACTCGTACGAGATCGGCTACTGGGCGGCCAAGGAACACCGCGGGCAGGGCTTCATGACCGAGGCCGTGACCGCCGTCGCCCGCTGGGCCTTCACCGACCTGGGCGCCGTACGCCTGGAATGGCGCGCCGAGGTCGGCAACGCCGCCTCGCGAGCCGTCGCCGAGAAGGCCGGCTTCCGCGCCGAGGGACTCCTGCGGGCCTCCCTGCACCGCGCCGGCACCGTACGCGACTCCTGGGTGGGCGCCCTGCTCCCCTGCGACCTGGGCCTGACCCCCGCGCTGCCGTACCTGCCGTCGGCCGCCGACTAGCCGACCGGCAGGATCGGGATCCATGAAGCCGATCACGCTGACCACCGAACGCCTCGTGCTGCGCCCCCACACCCCCGAGGACGCCGCCGAGGTGCACTCCGCCTGCCAGGACCCCGAGATCCAGCGCTGGATCTCGGTGCCCGTCCCCTACGAGCCCGCCCACGCGCAGACCTACGTCACGCAGACCGTCCCGGACGGATGGCGTGAGGACACCGCGTACAACTTCGCCGTACGGCTCGGGGCGGACGGCCCGCTCGTCGCCACGCTCGCCGTGCACCGGACGGGTTCGCACACCCACGAGATCGGGTACTGGACCGTCGCCGCGCACCGGGGCCGCGGCTACATGGCCGAAGCCCTGCGGGCCGCCGTCCGCTGGGCGTTCACCGAGGCGGGCGTCGTACGGCTGGTCTGGCGCGCCGCCGTCGCCAACGACGGCTCCCGCGCGGTCGCCGAGAAGGCGGGCTTCCTGATCGAGGGCGTCCAGCGCGCCGGCATGGAACACGACGGCACGCTGCTGGACTGCTGGGCCGGCGCACTGCTCCCCTCGGACCTGGGTCTGCCCTCCCGGCTCCCGTACGGGCCCGTTGTCAGTGGCGCCGCCTAGGCTTCGGCGCATGAGCAGCCCGCCGCCGACCGTGTCCCTGTCCGCCGACGAGGCCCGCCGGATAGCCCTGCGCGCGCAGGGCTTCCTCGGGGCGCCCGACCGCAAGGGAGGCGTCCGCGGCGTGCTGCGGCACCTGGGCGCCGTCCAACTCGACACGATCTCCGTGCTGGCCCGCTCGCACGAGCTCATCCCGTACGCACGCCTGGGCGCCGTCGGCCGGACCGCGGTGGAACGGGCCTACTGGTCGGACCGGCACGCCTTCGAGTACTGGTCGCACGCGGCTTGCATCCTGCCCATCGAGGAGTGGCCGCACTTCGCCTTCCGCCGCCGTGCCCGCCGCGCGCGCGGCCACCGCTGGCACGTCCTGCAGGACAAGGAGCGCTCGACGAAGGCGGTCCTCGACCGGCTCCGGGCCGACGGCCCGCTGACCTCCACCGAGCTGGGCGGCGCCAAGAACGGCGGCGAGTGGTTCGAGTGGTCCGAGACCAAGATCGCGGTGGAGTGGCTGCTCGACACCGGCGAGGTGGTGTGCAGCGAGCGCCGCGGCTGGAAGCGGGTCTACGACCTACCCGAGCGGGCGGTCCCCGACGCGCTGCTCCACGACGACCTGGACGACCGCGAGTGCCTGCGCCGCCTCGTCGCCCTCGCCGGCCGGTCCCTCGGCGTCGGCACCCGCGCCGACATCGCGGACTACCACCGCCTCAAGGGCGAGGAGTTCGACGCCGTGGTCGAGGACTCCGGGCTGGTCCCGGTCGAGGTCGAGGGCTGGTCCAAGCCGGCCTGGGCCGACCCCTCGGCCCTTGCGACCGTGCCGCGCGGCCGCCACCGCACCACCCTCCTGTCCCCGTTCGACTCACTGGTCTGGGACCGGCCCCGCACGGAGCGGATCTTCGGCTTCACGCACCGCCTGGAGGCGTACGTCCCCAAACCCAAGCGGATACACGGCTACTTCGCGATGCCGCTGCTGGCCGGCGGCCGGCTCCAGGGCCGCGTCGACCCGGGCCGCGAGGGGGCCACCCTGGTGGCCCGCCAGCTCTCCCTGACGTCCCCCGCGGCCGCTGCCGCCATGGCGCAGGCTCTCTGGGAGGCCGCCCGGTGGGTGGGATGCGAGGAGGTGCGGATCGAGCTCGCGCAGAGCCCGCGGGAAGCGGCGGCCGTGGCCGCGGAGCTCACCGCGCTGCGCGCGTAGGGACCGTCGGCGTGGAGCCGGGGCACCGCCGGGCGCGGTGTCCGGGCGCGGCGTCCGGGCGGCACCCGGCCGTCCCGCCGGCTCCCGCCGGAGCGATCAGCGGATCTCCAGGATCTTCTCGCGCATCGCGTAGACCACCGCCTCCATCCTGGAGTGCAGTTGCAGCTTCTCCAGGATGTTGCGCACGTGGTTCTTCACGGTGTTCTCGGAGATGAACAGCTCCTTGGCGATGTCCCGGTTGTTCATGCCAGTGGCCACCAGCTTCAGGACCTCCAGCTCCCGGTCCGTCAGCCGCGGCGCCGGCACCAGCCGCCGCTCGTCGGTGCGCTGGATCATCGACTTGAACTCGGTCAGCAGCTTCGACGCCATGGACGGGCTGATCTGTGACTGCCCGTCCGCCACCGCACGGATCGCCGTCGCGACCTCGTCCGTCGAGATCTCCTTCAGCAGGTACCCCGTCGCACCCGCCTTGATCGCGTCGTAGAGGTCGGCCTCCTCGTCGCTGATCGTCAGCATGATGATCTTCGCGGAGGGCGCCACCTCCTTGATGGACGTGCACGCCTCGATCCCGCCGCGCCTGGGCATCCGTACGTCCATCAGCACGATGTCCGGCAGCAGGTCGGCCGCCTTGTCCACCGCCTCCGCACCGTCCCCGGCCTCGCCGACGACCTGGATGTCCTCCTCCTGCGCGAGCACGATCTCCAGGCCGCGCCGGAACAGTGCGTGGTCGTCGACCACGAGCACCCGGATCGGTTCCCCGGCCGGCTCTCCCGCCGGCTCCCCTCCACGGCAGCCCGCACCGTCGTCACCACGCACCGGCCCGAAGCTGTCCGCCATCGTTCCTCCCCCTGCACCGCATGTGCTGAGCTGTGGGCCAATCCGACGGGGGCGGCCGCCGGTTGACTGACCGCCATGATTCCATGCCCACACGACGGTACGGGGAGCCGATGGATACCGGCCGGCTGATACAAGTCATACGGGTGCCCCCGCGAACGCCGGAGCGTGCGACGGGGGCACCGCGCGAAACCGTGCCCGGCGTCAGCCGCCGAGCGCACCGCCCGCGCCCGCGCCGTCGAGCTCACCCGAGCTGGACGCCGTGTCGGCGTTGAGGTGGATCACGCCGTAGTCGTAGCCGTGGCGCCGGTAGACGACGCTGGGCATCTTGGTGTCGGAGTCGACGAACAGGTAGAAGTCGTGGCCGACCAGCTCCATCTCGTACAGAGCCTGGTCGAGCGACATGGGTGCCGCCGAGTGGGTCTTCTCGCGGACCACGAGGGGGCCTTCGCCCTGCACCTCCAGCGACCCGATGCGGGTGGTCGGGATCGCGCCCGCCTTCTCCTCGGAGACCGGCTCGCCGTTGCCGTTCAGGGTCGCGGCATCCGGCACCACGTCGGCGACCTCCGCCGCCGAGAGGCGGCCGTTGCCGCGGCGGGTGTGGCGCTTGTCGTGCTGCTTGCGCAGCCGGGCCTCCAGCTTGTCCTGTGCCAGGTCGAGCGCCGCGTACGGGTCGGCGGCGGCGGCTTCGGCACGGATCACCGGGCCCCGCGAACGCAGGGTGATCTCCACGCGGTCGGAACGGTCGGCCTGACGCGGGTTGTGCTCCTTGGACACCTCGACGTCCAAGCTGATCACCTTGGCGTCGAGCTTCTGGATCCGCTCCGGATTCAGCTTCTCGGCCACGTGCTTGCGGAACCGGTCGGGCACCTCGGTCTTGCGGCCCTTGACGACGATGTCCACGCAGAACTCCGTTCCCGGATAGCTCCGCCTCAGGGGCGAAGCGTCTCCCTTTCGCACCAGACTCCGGTGAACACCGGAGCCTCGGACTTGGCGACTTTCACCTCCTCCTCCCCCATCGGCAAGATCAACACCCCACCGACTTCGGAGTCGAGAGACACCCTCTGACACGAAGGATCCGAAAGATCCGAAACATTCGAAACGTGCGATCCGATGCGTGGGGCCCAAGGCTCGCCAGTTCCTCACAACCGAACATATCCCTCTATGCCGGTTGTCGGCACCCGCTACCGGAACGTACCTCCGTTCAGGTGGCACTTCCCTCTTACTACCTGCAACGATGCGCCTTCCCCTCCGGTTCCAAATCTATTCACGAGTTTCTTGCTCTGTACGAGTTGCGGACCGGATCCGATCGAACGAAGTCACGGAAACGGCGACCACCGCCGCGCCCGCCACCGGACCGATGCCCGCCGCGCGCAGCGCCCGCGCCGCCTCCGCGAGGGTGGCTCCGGTGGTCATCAGGTCATCGACGAGCACGATCCGAGCCGCCCCCGCCGTCAGCGGCGCCGCGTCCCGGCGGGCCTCCAGGGCCCCCGCGAGGTTCTCCCGGCGCTCCCGGGCCCCCAGGCCCGCCTGGTCGGCCACCTCGCGCCGCAGCCTCAGTACGGGCGCCACGCCCGCGAGAACCCCGGCCCGGCGCAGCCGCGCCGAAGCCGCCAGAGCGATCCGCCGCGCCGGATCGTGCCCGCGCGCCCGGACCTGCCGCCGCGCGGAGGGCACCGGGACCAGGGCCACCTCCCCCGCCCCGCCCCCGCCCCCACCCGCACCGCCCGCCCGGACCGCTGCCGCCAGGGCGCCGCCCAGCGGCCCGGCCAGCCCGAGCGCCCCGCGCTCCTTGTGGGCCAGTACGACGTCCCGTACGGCCCCCTCGTACGCGGCCGAGGCATACACCCGCGGCAGCCCCGCCGGGCACGCAGACGGCCGTACACACCGCGCCCCGGCCCCGCTCAGCGCCGACCGGCACCCACCGCACAGCAGCACCCGGGCCGCGCCGCAGCCGGCGCAGTCCACCGGCAGGACCAGCCCGGCGAGCTCCTGCCACCACCCCCGCATGGCCACCACTGTGCCGCGCGCGGGCACGGCGCCACCACCCCTGTGGACAACTCCGGACCGGGGCGCAAACCGCAGGTCGGATCCGGGTCAGCCCGGGTAGACCGGGGCCCTGCCGCCGGCCGCCACCGTGCGCCACTGCGCCCCCGGCGGCAGCCACACGATCCCGTCCTCGTCCGAGGACCCGACCACCGGCTTCTTCTCGTCCTCGGTCGCCGCCACCGCCTTCAGCCCGCTCGCCCCGGGCAAACCGGCCGCCACCATCGAGCCGTCCGCCAGCATGTAGCGGGCCTGCACCAGCCCGCCGCTCTCCCGGCCCACCACCAGCAGCCGGCCCCGCGGCGCCCAGCTCATCGCGTCCACGTCCGCCATCTGCGGGGCCGCCGGGCGCAGCTCGCGCACCGACACCGCCGAGGCGCCGGTCTTGGCGTCGGGCCGCTCCACCCGTCCGATGAACAGGTTCTTGCCGCCCTCGCCCTGCACCAGCATCGCGAGCCGCACCCCGTCCGGGGAGGCCTTCAGCGCGGCGATCCGCCCGCCGTCGAGTCCGGCGACCTGCACCTTTTGGGGGGTCCCGGTGCCGCCGGGCACCCGCCACAGCGTCGGGTTCTGCTGGTCCTGGTCGGCGACCCACAGGTCCCCGGCGGCGTCCCAGGTGGGCGCGGTCAGCGCGTTCGGCTTGGCGCCCTTGCTGGTCAGCAGCGGCTGCGGCATGGGTCCGGTGTTCGTCAGGTTCACCACGTACAGGCCGCGGCCGTCCTCCGACACCACCGCCGCGCGCTTCTCGCCGTACGCCACGGCCGCCGTGCCCACCTTGAAGGTGGGGTTGGCCGCCAGCGGCCCGGGGGCGGGCGCGGGCTGGTCCTGCTGGTCCTCCTTGTTGGCGTCGAGGTTCAGCCGCTGCAGGTGGTACTCGTTGTCCACGTAGTACTGGTGCTCCGGCGGCAGCGGCCGGTTGGCGTTCACGGCCGCCCCCGCCTCGGTCACCGAGCACAGCGAGGACTTGTCCGAACGGAACAGTTCGACCCGGTCCACCCGCTGGCTGCCCGTCAGGTCCTTGACGGTGTAGAGGAGTTGCGTCGCCATCTTCTGGCACTGCGGCTGCGCGACGTTGTCGGCCTTGTCGTTGAGCGGCACGCGCAGCGTGTTCTGGCCGTCGTACGCCAGGGACTTGGTGCCCTCGCGCAGCTCCGTTCCGGTGGGGAAGCTGGAGGAGGCCACCGGGCCCAGCCACTTGGACGGGCCGGCCAGCAGCGACTGCACGGTCTGCGTCGTCGGGTCCATCCGCGAGTCGGGATCGCTGCGCTGGCGCACGTAGACGGGATCGGCGACGAGCGTGTTGCCCGCGAAGTAGTACTTGTTGACCGGCATGTACATGCGCTCGAAGTCGGACTGGCTCAGCACGAGGCTGCTGGGCGGGGTCGCGATCCGCCACTGCTTGTTCTCCTGCGCGAGCTGCAGGAACTCCTCGTAGCGCCGCCCACCGGCCTCCGGCTGGTACGCGCTGCGCTCGTCCACCGTGGCGAGCCGCTTGCCCGTCACCTTGAAGCGGGGCCCCGCGGGATCCTTCTCGCCCTGTACGGAGAACCGGTCGAGTCCGGCCGCGAGCACGGTGACGGCCGTGCCCGGCTTCCAGTTCTTCGCGGCTTCGTCGGTGAGGTACTTGCGGGCGGTCTGCTGCTGCGGGTCGTCGCTGGTCATGGCCTCCAGGAAGCCGTCGACGATCTCCTGCGGGCTGGCCCTGTCGGCCGGCGGCACACCGAAGACGCGGACCTGCGAGTCCACGCCCTGCGAGGCCTGCACCGGCCGGATCTCACCGTGGTCGGGCATGGAGGCGCAGCCGGCCAGCAGCAGCCCGGCCGCGCCCAGGGCGGCGTACGCCCGCAGGCCGCGCGGGCCCCGCAGACCGCGCAGGCTCCCTACGCCGCGCACGCGCGCGGCCCGGGTCTCAGCGTCCATCCGCTCCACCTGCTCCGTTCTCCTGGTCGCCCTGCTCGGCGGGGCCGCTCTGGTCCGCCGGCCGCGTGACGACCCTGGCCCCGCTGCCCGGCAGCGCCGTCGGGTCGGCGGGCACCGCCGCCGCCCCGGCCACGGGCGACCGCGGCGGTATCGGCGAGCGGTCCGCGGGCTCCGCCGCCCTGGCGGGCGCCCCGGTGGCCGCCGCGTCCGCGACGGCCCTGGCCCGGTTGGCCCGCGAGTCCTCGGGCTCCAGCGGGATGGGCGAACCCCGCAGCGGCTCGTCGGCGGTGCGCGGCAGGGTCAGGCGGAACTGCGAACCGCCCCCCGGCTCGCCCCACGCCTGGAGCCAGCCGCCGTGCAGCCGGGCGTCCTCGACGGCGATGGACAGGCCCAGGCCCGTACCGCCGGTCGTGCGCGCCCGGGCCGGGTCGGCCCGCCAGAAACGGTTGAAGACACGGGTGGCCTCGCCGGGCTTGAGCCCGACGCCGTAGTCCCGTACGGCCACGGCGACGGCCCCGCCCGCGGACGCGAGCCGCACCACGACGTCGCGGCCCTCGCCGTGCTCGACGGCGTTGACGACGAGGTTGCGCAGCACCCGCTCCACGCGCCGGGCGTCGGCCTCCGCTATCACCGGCTGGGAGTCGCCCAGGATCCGGATCCGGGTGCCCTTGTGCTCGGCGAGCGGCTCGGCGGCGTCGATGACACGGCGCACGACGTCCCGCAGATCGATGGGCTCGGCCTCCAGCGCGGCGGCGCCCGCGTCGAACCGGCTGATCTCCAGCAGGTCGGCGAGCAGCGACTCGAAACGGTCGAGCTGCCCGGCGAGGAGCTCGGCCGAGCGCGCGGTGATCGGGTCGAAGTCGACCCGGGCGTCGTGGATGACGTCGGCGGCCATCCGTACCGTCGTGAGCGGGGTGCGCAGCTCGTGGGAGACGTCGGAGACGAAGCGGCGCTGCATCCGCGACAGGTCCTCCAGCTGCTGAATCTTGTTCTGGAGGTTTTGGGCCATCTTGTTGAAGGCCTCGCCCAAGCGGGCGATGTCGTCCTCGCCGGTGACCTTCATCCGCTCCTGGAGCCGGCCCGCCGAGAGCCGCTCGGCGATCCCGGCGGCCATCCGCACGGGGGTCACGATCTGGCGTACGACCAGCCAGGCGATGGCGCTGAGCAGCACCACGACGAAGAGGCCTGCGGTGGCGATGGTGCTCTTGACCAGGTTGAGGGACTCCTCCTCCTGCGTCAGCGGGAAGAGGTAGTACAGGTCGTACGCCTCTCCGTTGATGTCGGTGAGGCGCTTGCCGATGACCAGGGCGGGCTCGGGGGTCTTCTCCCCGGCGCCCGTGGTGTAGCGGATCTGGGCGAAGCCCTTGTAGGCGCCGGTGGCGTGGTTGACGGCCCGGCGCAGGGAGAGCGGGACGCTCGCCGTCGGGTCGACGTTGCCGGAGGCGCGGGCGCCGCGGACCCCGGGCGCGCGCCCGGGGGGCTGCTCCTCGCCGGTGCCGGTGCCCGCCCCGAGCGCGGCGACCTCGAAGGCGGTCTGCCCGCCACTGGCGAGCTGTTTGACCAGGGAGTTCATCCAGGTGCTGGCGTCCCGGCCGAGCTTGTTGTCGGTGGCATCGGGCCCGTCCACCGTCGCGGGGGCGTTGGCCTTCTCCTGTGCGACCGCGAACCCGCCCGCGGCCTGGCTCTGCGCGGCCTCCTCCTTGGCGTCGAGGAGGCCCTTGCTGACCTGGGCGATGACGACGAAGCCGAGCGCGAGGACCACGGCCAGTGACATCAGCAGGGTGGCCGCGACCACCCGGAGCTGGATGTTGCGCCGCCAGATCCGGACAGCCGGAAGCAGCGGCCGTCGTACGAGGCGCACGAGCAGCCTCAGCACGGGGCCGCCCGGTGCTCCGTCCGCGACGTGACGGAGCACCCGGCCGCCCCGCAGGGCTCCCCGGCGGGAACCGCTGCGGGGCGTGCCGGGCTGCACGTCAGCTCGGTCCGGCCTTGTAGCCGACACCGCGCACCGTCACGACGATCTCGGGGCGCTCCGGATCCTTCTCGACCTTGGAGCGCAGGCGCTGTACGTGCACGTTGACCAGGCGGGTGTCCGCCGCGTGCCGGTAGCCCCAGACCTGCTCCAGCAGCACCTCGCGGGTGAACACCTGCCAGGGCTTGCGCGCGAGGGCGACCAGCAGGTCGAACTCGAGCGGGGTCAGGGCGATGGAGGCGCCGTCCCGCTTGACCGAGTGCCCGGCCACGTCGATGACCAGGTCACCGATGGCCAGCTGCTCGGGCGCGGGCTCCTCCGACCGGCGCAGGCGGGCCCGGATGCGGGCCACCAGCTCCTTCGGCTTGAACGGCTTGACGATGTAGTCGTCGGCCCCGGACTCCAGGCCCACGACGACGTCGACCGTGTCGCTCTTGGCCGTGAGCATGACGATCGGCACGCCGGACTCGGCCCGGATCAGCCTGCACACCTCGATGCCGTCCCGTCCGGGCAGCATGAGGTCGAGCAGCACCAAGTCCGGCTTCGCCTCCCGGAAGGCAGCAAGTGCCTTGTCACCGTCCGCTACGAACGACGGCTCAAAACCTTCTCCACGCAGCACAATGCCGAGCATCTCGGCCAGCGCGGTGTCGTCGTCGACGACAAGGACGCGTCCCTTCATGGTTGACATCATCCCATTAGCTAATCGTTACCCGGCGGTGAGCTGTCCCACAGCCAAAGGGGCTGGAAATCGCCCCTCGGACCTGCGTGGTGATCAGGACGACCAGTCTGCCCCGGATCCGCGCGACAATTGAAGGGTGCGGGCGGCCATGGATGGGGGGACGGCTGGTCCGTATGACGTTCTCACATGGCACGATGACTGCCGGACCATGCGCCCCGCCTCCCCCGCAGTGCACGTGAAGGAGCGACGATGAACGACTCTCCGGGCTGGGCTACGCCCGGATCCTCCCCGTCCGACGGTGCTCAAGGGGCGGAGGGCGCAGGCGGCACACAGCCTCCCCCGCGGCCCGCGCAGCCGGCCGGTGACCCGAAGTGGTCGGCCGAGCAGCCGCCGCCCGGCCAGTGGTCGAGCCCCGGCAGCACGGGAACACCCGACGCCGGCGCCGGTGCCACCGGCCCGGCCGCGGCGCCACCGGCGCCACAGCAGGGCGCGGGCTGGGGATCGTACGGCGGGCAGCAGGGCGGGCAGCAGGGCTCCCAGTACGCGGGCCAGTACGGCTATCCGGGCGGCCCCGGCGCCCACTGGGGCAAGCCGGCGGCCGCCAAGCCCGGTGTGATCCCGCTGCGCCCGCTCGGCGTGGGCGAGATCCTCGACGGCGCGGTGGCCACCATGCGCAAGCACTGGCGCTCGGTCCTGCCGATCACCCTGGTCGTGGCCACGGTCGTGCAGCTGTTCAGCCTGCTCACGCAGAACTACGCGCTGTCCGAGTTCGAGGTCGACTCGCAGCCGACGACCATGACCGAGGCCTTCGACACCCTCAGCGGCACCCTGCTCGCCTCGGGCGCGGACCTCTTCATCCAGCTGGTCGGCTCCATCGTGGCCACCGCGATGCTCACGATGATCTTCAGCCGGGCGGTGCTCGGCAACGCCTCGTCCATCGGCTCCGCCTGGCGCGACGCCCGCCCGCAGCTGCTGAGGCTGCTCGGCCTGACCCTGATCCTGATGCTCGGCGCGATCCTGCTGATCGGCGTACTGGTCCTGCCCGGCATCCTTCTCGGCAGCTACGGCCTCGGCTTCCTCGGCGTCTTCGCGGGCCTCGGGCTGGTCGTCTGGCTCTGGACCGCCTTCAGCCTGTCCTCGCCCGCCCTGATGCTGGAGAAGGCCTCGGTCTCCAAGGCCCTCAACCGGTCCTGGAAGCTGGTCCGCGGCTCCTGGTGGCGCATCTTCGGCATCACCTTCCTGACCCAGCTGATCACCGCCTTCCTCTCCGGGATCATCGTGTTCCCGCTGACCGCGCTGGGCCTGGCCCTCTTCGGCGGCGACATGGGCGCTCTCGCCGACGGCACCGGCCAGGCCGGCTGGGGCTACCTGATCCTCACGGCCATCGGCGTGATCATCGCGCTGACGATCACCATGCCGATGCAGTCCGGCGTCACCGTCCTGCTCTACGTCGACCAGCGCATCCGCCGCGAGGCGCTCGACCTGGAACTCGCCCGGGCCGCGGGCCTGGAGAACTACGGCGCGAACCACGGCGCGGGCGACGGCACGGCCACCACGCCACCGCCGGTGGGGGCCGGAGGCTGATCCGGGGATGATGCGGGGATGATGCGTACGGGGGGGCCGGTGACGACGGGGCGCGACGCGGCCCGTGAGGCGGCTGAGCACGAACTGTCGAAGCCGGTGTACCACCAGAACGACCCGGGCCTGCTCCAGCGCGCCATGAACCGGTTCTGGGAATGGGTCGGCGAGCTCTTCGACCGCGCCTCCGGGTCCGCCCCGGGCGGCACCCTGGGCCTGATCGCCATCGCCGTCCTCGTCGCCCTGGCCGTCACCGCCCTGTGGTGGCGCCTCGGCACCCCCCGCCGCACCGCCGACGGCGCCGGCGACCTCTTCGACGAGGGCATCCGCAGCGCCGCCGACCACCGCGCCGCCGCCGAAGCCCACGCCGCCGCGGGCCACTGGACCGAAGCCGTACAGGAACGCATGCGCGCCGTCGTCCGCGCCCTGGAGGAACGCACCCTCCTCGACCCCCGCCCGGGCCGCACCGCCGACGAGGCCGCCGCCGAAGCCTCCGCCTCGCTCCCGGCCCACACCGCCGGACTCCGCGCCGCGGCCCGCACCTTCGACGACGTCACCTACGGCGCCCGCCCGGGCACCCCCGGCGCGTACGCCTCCCTGCGCACCCTCGACGAAGCCCTGTCCCGAACGAAGCCCCAGCTGACAGGCCCCCGGTCATGACGCCCCCCGCCCCGCCCACACCCGGCACCCCGGCCGCGGACGGCCCGGCCCCCACCACCCCGCCGCCACCCGCACCCACAGGCCGTCCCACGCCGGGCGCCACGCCCCCGCCCGGCGACACCGCCGCGGACGGCCCCGCACCCACGCCACCGCCCGCAGCCGAGGCGACCCCGACGCCCGCGC
>NZ_JBHWVM010000105.1:0-22807 GCF_042736805.1 Streptomyces sp. NPDC060031 | reverse complement strand
GGCGGGGGGCCGGGGACCGCCCGGTGCGGGGAGGCCCGGGCCTACAGGCCGTTGACGCGGGCCATGCGGCCCACGCCCAGCGGTGGCCGGAAGTCCGCCGTCACCGGGCGCGGCCGGCGGCCCGCCCGGGAGTTCTGGCGCCGGACCTGCGCCATGAGGCGGCGGCTGCGCAGGGCCATCTCCAGCTCGAAGCGCGTCCGCGGATCACGCAGACCGGGCCCGAAGAGCTTCTCCAGCTGCCGCATGCGGTAGCGCACGGTCTGCGGGTGCACGCTCAGGGCCTTCGCCGCCTCGGGCGCCCCGCCGCCCTCCAGCCAGGCGAGGAGGGTGACTTCGAGCCGTTCGCTCTGGCGCGGGGTGAGGTCCGCGAGCGGCCGCAGCCAGCGCGCGGCCAGCGCGTGTGCCAGGGGCTCGTCCTGGAGCAGCAACAGCGTCGAGAGGTGGTCGTCGACGAAGACGGCCCGCGCGTCCAGGCCGGCCCGGGCGGGGGTCAGGGCCAGCAGCCGCAGTGCCCAGCGCAGCGAGGAGGCGGTGTCCCGGAGGGCGACGGTGTGGCCGACGGCGGCGAACCGGCCGCGCAGCGCGGCCTCCAGAGCGGTACGGGCGTCCGGGTCCTGGTCCGGGACGAGCAGGCAGGGCTGGCCGCCGACCATGCCGGGCAGGCCGTCCTCGAGGACGGCCGCGAGCTGCTGGGTCTCGCCGGGTGTGGCGAGGGCGATGGCGCGTACGGCCGAGGGGAGTGGCCAGCCGGCCGTCGCGGCGAGCTCCGCGAGGGCAATTTCAGACATGGTCATGTCACCCGTAAGAGCGGTGAAGAGCTCGCGCCGGGCCCGCTCGGGCGCCGGCCCGAGGCCTTGTGAGGGCACGACGGTCAGGGGTGGGGGCGACTGCCGTACCCTGCCCGGTTCCTGATGTCCCATGGCCAGTTCCTGATCCCGGCCGTGGTCCTCGACCAGGCCGTGTTCGGGGTCCGGCTGCCGGCCGTGGTCGGCCGGCTCGCGGTAACCGAGGGTGGTGAGCAGGCCCGCCTCCACCCGGTGCCTGACCACGTCCTCACCGATGTCCTCGACCAGCTCGGCGAATCCGGGGATCCCCTCCCGGAGTTCGTCCACTATCCCGGCGGCCAGCGCGGGCAGCTCCCTTCGCAGGACCCGGGTCCACTCGCCGCGGGGGCGGGACCAGATGCGGTTCAGAAGTTCGCACATTGTTACCTCGTTCATGCCGGGGTACGGCCCGCCCCGTGGAAGGGTGACCAGCCTGCCGAGGCCGCCGCCCCCGCCACCGGCCGGTGCCGGCGGGTGAGTTGAGCACCTCGTACTCCCTCCAGGAGCGCGCCATCCACTTGCAGTCCCGCGGCTTTGCCTCGAATTTGCCGTCGGGGAGGTGTGGGGGCGGACAAGGCCTGGACCCGGTCGCCACCACACCGTTGGAAGGGAATCTTCCGGGGGTGTTCGATGTGATGATGCCGTGGCCGCCAGAACTTGTCACGATTCGATAAATACCGTGGAGCCGTTGCGGAGGTCCACGATGCTTCTGCACTCCGGCCCCCGCTCCCGGTCGGCGACGCATCCATCTCCCGCCCACCGCGGAGCAGTTCCGACGAGTGCCCCGGGAGCCGAGTGCGAGGTGGAGCGCTCGGGACCCGGGCGTATGGGAGAACCCGATGCCCTTGCCCCACACCCGTATGCCCCGCTCCCATCGGGCCCGGCGCACCAGACGGCATGCCGGCGCGGCCACCGCCGCGGCCGTCGGGCGGCGGGCCGTGCGGCGCCCGCCCCTGCTGTCCGCCGCCGGCGGCCCCAACCCGGCAGCCCTGTTCGTGGGCGCCCTCGCCGCCCTGGCCTCCCTGACCGTGGCCGTCCGGGCGGGCGTCCTCGGCCACCTGTGGGACTTCCTGGACTTCGGGGCGGGCGTGCTCTCGCTCGTCTCGCTCACCTCCGCCGTCCTGTGGGGCCTGGCGGCCACGGACCGTACGCTGCTCACCTCGGGGCACCGGATCATCGCCCAGGCGGCCCACCGCGGCCTCGCCGTCTCGGGGCTGGGCTTCCTCGCCCTGCACGTCTGGGTCAAGGTCGCCGAGGCGCAGACCGCAGCCGCCTCCGTAGTCGTGCCGTTCGCGGACCGGGACCAGCCCGTACTCATCGGACTCGGCACCCTGGCCGGGTACCTCTTCGTCGCCGTGGCCGTCTCCGGCGCCGTCCGCAGCGCCTTCGCCACCAAGGGCCGGTCCGTGTGGTGGCGCGCCCTGCACATGGGCGCCTACCCGGCCTGGGGCGCCTCGCTCGTCCACGGCCTCAAGTCCGGGCGCCCCGCCAGTGGATGGGTGACCGTCGCGTACGGCCTCTGCCTCATCGGCGTCGCGGCCGTACTCGCGCTGCGCCTGCGGGCCAGGCTGCGCGCCGCGGCCGCCCGGCCCGCGGCCCCGGCCCCGTCCGCCGCCCCCAAACCGCCGCCCGAGCGGCCGACGCGGCCCCCGCGGCCCTTCGTCCGCCAGCCCGTGGAGCAGCCCACGGCGCTGCTGACCGCGCGACTGGCACGGCAGTTGGCCCAGCCGCCCGGTGAACAGACCCTCGAACAACCCCTCGTCCTGCCGTCATCGGCCGGCCGGGGCCCGCGATGACCGGGGTCACGCGCCCGGCCCTCGGCTGCGTGGGGCAGCCGAGGCTGCTGGCCGGGCTCGACGCCGCCCCGCGCCTCGACCGGGTGGGCCACCTGACCGTGCACGGCGCGCTGCCCCCGTACCCGGGCGACGCCCTGGTGGAGCTCGCCGAGGGCATCGACCTCAGGGGCCGCGGCGGGGCGGGCTTTCCCTTCGCCCGCAAACTCCGGGCCGTCACCCGGTCCGCCCGGGCGCGCGAGGGACGTACCGCGGTCGTCGTCAACGGCAGCGAGGGAGAGCCCAGCTGCCTCAAGGACACCGCCCTGCTCCTGCACGTGCCGCACCTCGTGCTCGACGGAGCGCTGCTGGCCGCCGCGGCGCTCGGTGCGCAGGACATCGTCGTCGGCGTGACCCGGGAGGACGTGGAGCAGTCGCTGCGCGCCGCCGTGGCCGAACGCGGACCGGCCGGCAGCCGGGTCCGCGTCGTCAGACTCCCCGAACGCTTCGTCACGGGCGAGGGGACCTCCCTCGTCAACGGGCTCGACGGCGGCTCCTCGCTCCCGTCCGGACAGAAGGTCCGCACCAGCGAACGGGGGCTGGGCGGCGTGCCCACCCTGCTGTCCAACACCGAGACCTACGCCCAACTCGCCGTCGCGGCCCGGCTCGGCGCGGCCGCCTACCGTTCTGCGGGCCTGCCGACCGAGCCGGGCACGATCCTGCTGACGGTCGGCGGCTCCACCGTGGTCGAGGTGCCGACCGGGACCTCGCTGGCGTACGTCCTGGACCTGTGCGGATCGGCCCCCGGCCAGGGCGTCCTGGTCGGCGGCTACCACGGCCGGTGGCTCGCTCCGGGCGCGGCGCGGGCGGCGGCCCTCTCCCGGGCCTCCCTCTCCGCGTTCGACGCCGTCCTCGGGGCCGGTGCGGTCCTCCCGCTGCCCGAGGACACCTGTCCGGCCGGCGAAGTGGCCCGGGTGGCCCGCTGGATGGCGGACGAATCGGCCGGGCAGTGCGGGCCGTGCGTCAGGGGGCTGCCGTCACTGGCGGGCGCGGTCGAGGACCTGGTGGGCGGCGGGGGGTGGCCCGCCCTGGAAGCCGTGGAGGCGCGGATGCGCGCGGTACGCGGGCGCGGCGCGTGCAGCCACCCCGACGGCACCTCGTCCTTCGTGGCCTCGGCGCTCGCCGTCTTCCCCGAGGAGTTCCGCGACCACGCGCTGGGCAGCGGGTGCGGGCGGCGCGTCCTGGGGGCGCTGCCACTGCCGGAGGACGAGAACCCGGAACGGCTCGTCGTGGACTGGACGCTGTGCAAGGGCCACGGGCTGTGCGTGGACCTACTGCCCGACGTCGTCCGGCTGGACGCCGACGGGTACCCCGCACAGGGCGTCATGCCGGTCCCCGGACGGCTGCGGCCGAAGGCGCTGCGGGCGGTGCGCCGCTGCCCGGCCCTCGCACTGCGCATTCAGGAATGAGCCGGCGGTGAACGGCCGCCGCCGGGCCGAGTTCACTCTTTGGCGCGATCTGATAAATTCCCGGGATTTCCAATTCGGCAAGCTGTGCGGGCCTTATGAATGAGCAGGCAAGCGAAATCCCCGGGCTGAACTCGAAGGAGTGAGTGATCGTGGACAACAGGCGTCGAGTGACAACGGCCGGATCGGTGATCGCGGTACTGATGCTGGCCGCGGGATGCGGAAGCGGCAGCGATACCGCCCGCAATGTGAATTCCGTGCAGCCGGCCAGTGACAGCAAGGCCCTGGGCGGCGGATACGACTCGGGCTACGGATCCGGATCCGGATACGGGTCGGACGGCTCGGGGGCGGCCCCCGCGGGGGCCGCGGGGGCGGCCGGGGCGTCGACCGCGGCGGCCGGGCAGCTGGCCGTACGGGAGATCGCGGACGTGGGCAGCGTCGTCACCGACAGCGCCGGGGCCACCCTCTACCGGTTCGACAAGGACACGGCCAAGCCCCCCGCCTCGAACTGTAACGGCGACTGCGCCAAGGCCTGGCCCGCGGTGCCGGCGGACGACGCCACGGTCTCCGGGGGCATGGACCCGGCGGCGCTCGGCGCGGTGACCCGGTCCGACGGCACCCGGCAGCTGACGCTCGGGGGCTGGCCCGTGTACCGGTACGCCAAGGACGGCGGGCCGGGCGAGGCGAAGGGCGAGGGCGTCGGCGGCACCTGGCACGCGCTGGCGTCGGACGGAAAGAAGGCCATCGACAAGAAGGGTGCGGAAAAGGGAGGAGGAGCGGACAAGGAGGGGAAATCCGGCGAAGAACTCTCGGTGTCGGCCGATGCGAAACTCGGGAAGATCGTCGTGGATGGTGAGGGGCGCACCCTTTACCGCTTCGACAAGGACAGCGCCTGGCCGATGAAATTCGGCTGCCTCGACGCCTGCCTGGACACCTGGAAGCCCGCGGCCGCCGTGGACAAGGCGAAGGTGTCGGGAATCAACTCGAAACTGGTCGGCTCGGTGAAGCGCCCCGACGGAACGGAGCAGCTGACGATCGACTGCTGGCCGGTCTACCTGTTCACCGGCGACACCGCGCCCGGGCAGACCAACGGGCACAACAAGCAGGGACTCTGGTTCGCCGTCACCGACGCGGGCAAGAAGGTCCCGGCGGGTGGGGCGGGTGGGTGACCCGGCGGTGTCCCGCGCCCCGCGTGTCACGGGCCGCCACCTGGTGCCCTGCGTGGCCGTGCTCCTAGCGTCCCTGTGGTGCGGCGGGTGCGCCGCAGGGCACGGGACGGAGCACGCGACGGAGCCCGCGGCGGCCGCGGCGGCCGCGCCGGGCACCACGCTGGCGGAGATCGCCACGGCCCTCGGCTGCACCGCCGAGATCACCGTCGAAGCGGAGGAGCTGAAGGAGGGAGCGTGCGGTGCGGGGCAGGAGGCCTACCGCATGGCCACTTTCACCGCCGCCCAGGGGCAGCAGGCGTGGCTGGCGGAATCACGGATGTACGGCGGCACGTACCTCGTCGGGGACCGGTGGGTGGTGACCGCGGCCTCCGCCGAAGCCCTGACCCCCTTGCGCGAGCGCCTCGGCGGAACCATCGAGACCGGGGCCTCCCACGGCTCGGAACACGGCTCTGAGCACGGCGCGGAGCACGGATCGGAACACGGATCGGAACACGGTGCGGAGCAAGGCGCCGCACCCGGCACGGAGCCCAGCCCGGGGCCTTCCTGACGTGAACGCGGTGCGGCGCCCCGCCGCACCGCGTCGCGGCCGTCCGTTTCGAGTGCGGCCTGGCGGCGCCGCCCGGACGTGTCGAGAATGGAGCGACGGCTACGACGTCCCATGTGAGAGGCCCCCCAGGGGGTCGCGATCACAAGGAGTGACACGCCATGAAGTACATGCTGATGGTCCTCGGGAAGCAGGCCGACTACGACGCCATGGCAGGCACGGCGAGCGAGGGCAGCCCCGCCTGGTCCGAGCAGCAGCGCAAGGCGATGTTCGAGCACATGGGGTCGCTGAACGACGATCTCGCCGAGTCCGGAGAGTGGGTCGACGGCCAGGGGCTGGCCGAACCCCGGCAGGCCCGGTTCGTGACCGCCGCGGCGGACGGCACCCCGGTGGTGTCCGACGGCCCGTACGGAGAGGCCAAGGAGGTGCTCGCCGGCTATTGGATCGTGGACGTCCCGAACTTCGAACGGGCCGCCGAGATCGCCGCGCGCGCCCACGCCTGCCCGGCGCCTGAGGGCGCCCCGAACCATCCGGTCATCGTGCACCCCGTGGACCAGGGCCCGGGGACCGAAATGTGACAGGCGACCCGGCCGCCCCCGGCGAGCACGCAGGGGGCGGCGAAGACCCCCAGGGCACCGAAGACCCCGAGGGCACCGAAGACCTGCTGCGCCGACTGACTCCCCAGGTCCTCGGCGCCCTCGTGCGCCGCTACGGGAACTTCGACGCCGCCGAGGACGCCGTGCAGGACGCGCTGCTCGCGGCCGCCGCGCAGTGGCCCGACCGGGGCCGGCCGCGCAACCCGCGCGGCTGGCTGATCAGGGTCGCCTCCCGCCGGCTCGTCGACCGGCTGCGCAGCGAGGAGGCGCGCAGACGGCGCGAGGAGACGGCCGCGGCGCTGACCCCGCGCGACGAGTTCGAGTCGCCGCCGCCCGGGGAGGGCCGCACCCCCTCCGAGGACGACACCCTGACCCTCCTCTTCCTGTGCTGCCACGCGGAACTCTCACCGGCCGCCCGGATCGCCCTCACGCTGCGCGCCGTGGGAGGGCTGACCACCGCGGAGATCGCCCGCGCCCATCTGGTGCCCGAGGCGACGGTGGCGCAGCGGATCAGCCGGGCGAAGCAGCGCATCAAGGCTTCCCGAGTGCCCTTCGGGCCGCCGCCGCGGGAGGAGTTCGCGCAGCGGCTGGCCGACGTACTGCAGGTGCTCTACCTGATGTTCAACGAGGGCTACACCGCCAGCTCGGGCCCGGAGTTGCTGCGTGCGGACCTCGCCGCCGAGGCGATCCGCCTCACCCGGGCCGTGCGCCGACTGCTGCCCGGGGACGGCGAGGTGGCCGGGCTGCTGGCCCTCATGCTCCTCACCGACGCCCGCCGGCCGGCCCGTACCGGCCCCGACGGCAGCCTGATCCCGCTCGCCGAACAGGACCGCGCACGCTGGAACCGCGAGGCCATAGCCGAGGGTGTCGCCCTGGTCAGCGGCGCACTCACCCACAGCCGGCTCGGCCCGTACCAACTGCGCGCCGCCATCGCGGCCGTTCACGACGAGTCGGCGGGTGCCGAGGACACCGACTGGGCGGAGATCCTCGCCCTGTACGAGCTCCTGATCCACTTCGCCCCGGGCCCGATGGAGCATCTCAACCACGCGGTGGCGAAGGCGATGGTGCACGGCCCCGAGGCCGGGCTCGCGCTGCTGAAGGAACTGGACGAGGACGGCCGGCTCGCCGGCCACCACCGCCTGGACGCCGTACGGGCCCACCTGCTGGAGATGGCGGGCGACCGGCCGGCGGCGCGCGCCGCCTACGCGAGGGCCGCCGGGCGGACCTTGAGCATCCCGGAACGGCGCTACCTCCGGGCCCGCGCGGCCCGCCTCGCGCAATAGCCGAGCGCCCAGCGCGGCGTGTTCCTCGGCGCGGCGCTGTTCGCGTCGGGCTGGCAGTGCGGCCTGTACGGACACCTCGGTGCTTCGGCCGGAACCGCCACCGCCCATCTGCTGGTCATCCACCGGGAGTTGATCGCCGCGGGTCCGCGCGGATCCAACGGCTGCCTGGTCTCCACGGCGTTCGCCGTATTTCTCGCAGCCGGCCACCTTTCGACCTGGGACGCCGTACGCCGCCGGCTCGTCGGCGTACCGGCACCGGCCATACGGAAGACGGGAACTCCTGGCGTCCACGGGCCCGTTCCGACGAGAGGGGCAGCCGCCACCATGCCAGTGGCTACGACACGGGCGTCACCGCCTGGATGATGGCGAGCACCGCCGTGGTGCTGCTGATGATCCCCGGCCCCTCAACGGCCAGCTCGCGGCGGGCGCGGCACCGTCCCCTGGTAGCGCGTGTAACTTACACGGAGCGGCTGGCCTGCGGCGATGGCAGGGGCGCCCGGGTGCAGCCGTGGCCCGCCGCTGCGCTCCCGAAGGACCCGAGGCGCCCCGCTTCGTGGTGATTGTCCGAAATGATTGAACCCCTCTCCGGGGAGGTCTACTGTGTTACACGTGTAACCAAGCGGGTGGCCGCGCAACACGCTGTTAACAAAATCGAATATCGCGGATCATTGACGGTCGCCAGATTAGCGAGATACTTGCTCCACTCTCCCTGCTGCCCCGAGATTGAGGTGCCGCCCCATGGAGCTCTCCCCGTCCGCCCATGTCGATACGTTCTGTCGCGATCGGCTCCCGCCCTTCTCCCTCTGGCCCGAACTGCACTTCGACCTGCCGGAGTTGCACTATCCGGACCGGCTCAACTGCGCCGAGCGGCTGCTCGACGAAGCCGTCCGGCGCTGGGGCCCCGACCGGCCCTGTCTGCTGACTCCCGCGGAGCGGTGGACGTACGGTGACCTGCTGGAGCGCGCCAACCAGGTCGCCCAGGTGCTCACGGAGGACTTCGGCCTCGTCCCCGGCAACCGGGTTCTGCTGCGCGGCCCCAACAACCCCTGGCTCGTGGCCACTTGGTTCGGCATCCTGAAAGCCGGCGGCGTCGCCGTCGCCACCATGCCGCTGCTGCGTGCCGGTGAGCTCGCCGAGCTGTGCGAGATCAGCCGGCCGGTCGTCGCCGTGTGCGACCACCGCTTCCTCGACGAGCTCACCGCCGTAGACGCCCCCGCCCTGGCCGTACTGGCCTACGGCGGCCCCGGCGAGGAGGACCTGGTCGCGCGCTGCGCGGCGAAGGCGGGGCGGTTCACCGGCGTCGCCACCGCGGCCGACGACGTCGCGCTGATCGCCTTCACCTCGGGGACGACCGGGCGGCCGAAGGCGACCCTGCACTTCCACCGGGACGTACTGGCCAACGCCGACACCTTCTCCCGCCATGTCCTGAGGCCCCGCCACGACGACGTGTTCACCGGGACCCCGCCCCTCGCCTTCACCTTCGGGCTCGGCGGCCTGGTGGTCTTCCCCCTGTACGCGGGCGCGGCCACCCTGCTGGTCGAACAGGCCACCCCGCAGCGGCTTGCCGACCTCGTGGAGGAACACGGAGTCACCGTGCTCTTCACCGCGCCCACCGCCTACCGGGCGATCATGGCCGCCGGTGCGGTGCGGCAGCTGGCCGGGCTGCGCCGCTGTGTGTCCGCGGGCGAGGCGCTGCCGGTCGCGGTGTGGGAGGAGTTCCACGCCGCCACGGGGCTGGGCATCATCGACGGCATCGGCGCCACCGAGATGCTCCACGTGTTCATCTCGGCTTCCGACGGCGAGATACGGCCCGGCTCGACGGGCCGCCCGGTCCCCGGATTCCGGGCCAAGGTGGTCGACGAGGCGGGTGAGCCCGTCCCGGACGGCCGGCCGGGCCTCCTCGCCGTCACCGGCCCCACGGGCTGCCGCTACATGGAGGACCCGCGCCAGAGCGCGTACGTGAGGAACGGCTGGAACATCACCGGCGACACCTACATACGGGACGCCGACGGCTACTTCTGGTACGTGGCCCGGAGCGACGACATGATCGTCTCCTCCGGGTACAACATCGCCGGCCCCGAGGTGGAGAAGGCGCTCGCCACCCACCCCTACGTCGAGGAATGCGGGGTCGTCGGAGCCCCGGACGGCCAGCGCGGAATGCTCGTCAAGGCGTACGTGATCCTGCGCCCGGGCGTCGCGCCCGACGGGGCGACCGTCAAGGAGCTCCAGGACCACGTGAAGCGGACCGTGGCGCCCTACAAGTACCCGCGCGCCGTCGAGTTCGTCACCGAGCTCCCGCGCACCAGCAACGGAAAGCTCCAGCGCGCCGAGCTGCGCAAGCGCGCCCACGCGCACACCCCCTAACAGTCGCACGAAAGGCACGGCCATGAGCACTCCCGCCCCCGCCCCCGGTCCCGCTCCCAGCCCCGCCCCCCGCCCGCGGCAGACGGCCTCCGCCCCGGCGGACAGCTGCGCCGCCGGATGCCCCGAAGCCCTCGCGCAGAACCTGCCCGGCGTCGTCATCGAGCGGCGCGTCGAATGGCCCGACACGGACGCGGCCGGCCATTACCACCACTCCACCGTCGTGCGCTGGGTCGAGGCGGCCGAGGCCGTCCTGCTGCGCCGACTGGGGCTGGCCCACCTCTTCGGCAGCACGCCCCGCGTCCACTTCGAGGCCGACTACCGGGCCCGACTGTGGTTCGGCGAGACCGTCCGTACCGAACTGCAGGTCGTCAAGGTCGGAACGAGCTCCCTGCACTACGCCTTCACCGTGCGCGGCGAGGGGGAGGCGGCCGCCACCGGGCGCATGGTCGTCGCCCACTCGGCTTCGCGCGCGACGGGATCCACGGCCTGGCCCGACGACGTGCGGGAGGTCCTCACCAAGTCCGGTCCGCAGGCCCCCGAGCTCTTCGCGTGAGCGGGAGCGACGAGCCCGGCCGCACCCACAGAATGTGTCGCATTCTTGACGTTCGCCAAATATGCAGCATATTCTGTCGTCTGGAACCACTAGGAGGAACACCGTGCGTGTAGCAGTCATCGGAGGAGGGCCCGGCGGGTTGTACTTCGCGGCCCTGGCCCAACAGCTCTCCCCGGAGTGGGAGATCACGGTCTGGGAGCGCAACGCCCGCGACGACGCGTTCGGCTTCGGCGTCGTCTTCTCCGACGAGACGCTCGACGGCATCGCGCAGGCAGATCCCGAGGTGTTCGCGGCGATGTCCGCGCGGTTCGCCCGGTGGAGCGACATCGACGTCCGCTACGGCGGCGAGGTCCACGTCTCCGGCGGCCACGGCTTCGCCGCCCTGGACCGCAACCGGCTGCGGGAGATCCTGCAGAAGCGCTGCGCGGAACTCGGGGTGGACGTGCACTACGGCACCCAGGCGCCGCCCGTCGGCCAACTCGCCGCCGAATACGACCTGGTGGTGGCCGCGGACGGGATCCGCTCCACGACCCGCGACACGTATGCCGGCAGCTTCCGGCCGGACCTGGACGAGCGCCACTGCCGCTACATGTGGCTGTCCACCGACCGGGTCTTCGAGGCCTTCACCTTCATCGTCGAGAAGCGGGACTTCGGCAGCGTCCAGGTCCACGCCTATCCGTACGACGGCGAGCGCAGCACCTTCATCGTGGAGATTGCGGAGGACGCCTGGCGGCGGGCGGGCTTCGAGGCCCTCGCTGACCGGGAGTTCGAGCGGGGCGAGAGCGACGAGGTGAGCGTGCGGCTGTGCGAGGAGATCCTCGCCGGGCACCTCGACGGTCACCGCCTGATCCCCAACGCCTCGAAGTGGATACGCTTCACGACCGTCCGCAACGCCTCCTGGCGCCACGGCAACGTCGTGCTGCTCGGCGACGCCGCCCACACCGCCCACTTCTCCATCGGCTCCGGCGCCAAGCTCGCGATGGAGGACTCCCTCGCCCTGGCCGCCTGCCTGCACGAACACCCCGACGTGGCCTCGGCGCTCGCCGCCTACGAGAGCGAACGCCGGCCGGTCGTCGAATCCACCCAGCGCGCCGCGCAGGCCAGCCTCGAATGGTTCGAGAGCGTCGGCCGCTACACGGCCCAGGAGCCCCCGCAGTTCGCCTTCAACCTCCTGACCCGCAGCCGCCGCGTCACCTACGACAACCTGCGCGTGCGCGACGAGCGATTCACCGCCGCGGTCGACTCCTGGCATGCCGAAGGGAGTTCGCTGCCGACCGCGCGGCGCGCCGGCTCCGCCGCCGTCCCGCCGATGTTCCGCCCGCTCCAACTGGGCGGTCTGCACCTGCGCAACCGCGTCGTCGTACCGCCCACCGCGCTGTACACCGCGCGGGAGGGCGTCCCGGGCGACTTCGAGCTCGTCCACCTGAGCACCCAGGCCCTCGGCGGCTGCGGCCTGGTCTTCGCCGGCATGACCGCGGTCAGCGCCGACGGCCGGGCCACCCCGGGCTGCCCCGGCCTGTACACCGACGAGCAGGAGGCCGCCTGGCGGCGCATCACCGACTTCGTCCACGGCCAGTCGGACACCTGCCTGGGCGTCCAGCTCACCCACGCCGGCCGCCGCGCCGCGACCGGCGTGCCCCGGCCGGACGGCAGGGCCGTCCCGCTCGGGGCCGAGGGCTGGCCGCTCCTCGCCGCTTCCCCGCTGGCCTGGGGCGCGGGCGCCGCCGTCCCGCGCGAGGCGACCCGCCAGGACATGGACGCCATCGCGGGCGACTTCACCGGCGCGGCCGAACGCGCGCACCGCGCCGGCTTCGACGCCCTGGAACTGCATTACGGCCACGGCCACTTGATGTCCGGCTTCCTCTCCCCGCTGACGAACGTGCGGACGGACGAGTACGGCGGGACCCTCGCCGGCCGGCTGCGCTTCCCCCTGGAAGTGCTCCGCGCGGTCCGGGCCGTGTGGCCCGAGGGCAAGGCGCTCGTGGTCCGCATCTCCGCCGCGGACTGGGCCGAAGGCGGCACCAGCGAGGCCGACGCGGTGGAGATCGCCCGCGCGCTCGGCGAGGCCGGCGCCGACGCGGTCGACGTGTCCACCGGCGAGGTCGTGGCGCACGAGCGGCCCCGGTACGGCCGCAGCTACCAGACCCCGTACGCCGACCTGATCCGCAACGCCACCGGCCTGCCCACCATCGCCGTCGGCGCGATCTCCACGTACGACGACGTGAACTCGATCATCCTGGCCGGCCGGGCCGACCTGTGCGCCGTCGGGCGGGCCCAGCTGCACGACCCGCTGTGGACCCTGCACGCGGCGGCCGCCCAGGGCTACAGCGGCCCGGCCGCGCCCTGGCCCGCCTCCTGGCGGGCGGGCAGCGGGCGCCCGCCGGGTGCGCGCACCGACCGCGTACCGCCCCGCCTGCAGCTGCTCCGCGAGGCTTCCGCACCCGTGCACCAGCGCTGGGCGCCGCGAACTCCCGTGGCCACTGCCGCTGCCGCAGCCGCCGCCCGCTGACCTGGAGGACCGATGGACAATCTGCCCCGCTTCACCGCCGCGGCCGTACAGGCGGCCCCCGTGTACCTGGACGCGGCCGCGACCGTCGACAAGGCGATCGCCCTCATCGCGCAGGCGGCGGCCGAGGGCGCCGAACTGGTCGTCTTCCCCGAGGTGTTCGTCCCCGGATACCCCTACTGGAACTGGACGATGAACCCGGTCCAGGGATCACCCTGGTTCGAGCGCCTCTACCGCTCGGCCATCGACGTGCCCGGCCCGTACGTCGACCAACTGCGCGCCGCGGCCCGTCAGTACGGGGTCGTCCTCGTCATCGGCGTCAACGAGCGCGGCCCGCACAGCCTCGGCGTCCTCTACAACACCCTGCTCACCATCGGACCCGACGGCGAACTCATCGGAGTCCACCGCAAGTTGGTGCCCACCTGGGCCGAGAAGCTCACCTGGACCGGCGGCGACGGCAGTTCGCTGAAGGTCCACCGGACCCCCGTCGGCCCGCTCGGCGCCCTCGCCTGCGGCGAGAACACCAACACGCTGGCCCGCTTCACCCTCCTCGCACAGGGCGAACTGGTCCACGCCTCCTGTTACATCGCCCTGCCCGTGGCACCCGCCGACTACGACATGGCCGACGCCATCGCCGTGCGCACCGCCGCCCACAGCTTCGAGGGCAAGGTCTTCTCCGTCGTGGCCTGCTCGACGATCTCCCCGGAGATCGTCGACGCCATCGCGGGGGAGGACGAGGACGTGCGCCGGATGCTCGCCCGCCCCCGCAGCGCCCTGTCCGGGATCTTCGGACCCGACGGCCGGCCCGTCTCCGAACCCCTGATCGACTCCGAGGGCATCGTCTACGCCGAGATCGACCTGGCCCGGTGCATCCAGCCCAAGCAGATGCACGACATCGTCGGCCACTACAACCGCTTCGACGTCTTCCAGCTCCACGTCGACAACCGTCCGCGCACCCCGGTGACCTTCACCACGGATCCGGCGCACGCCGCAGCGCCCCTCTGCCCCGAGAACCCCGCTTCCCCGAAGGAGGACGCATGACCACCGAGTACGACGACAGCCGACTGGGCCGAGCCCGGGTGTCCGACTCTCCCGAACTCTCCGCGTTCTACGGCGAACTGGCCCAGCTCGAAGCCGGCGCGCTGTGGACCGTCGCCAACGACATCGAGCCCTGGTACCCGCAGCCGAAGTCCGTACCCGTGCTGTGGCGCTACAGCGCCCTGCGGCCGCTGGTCCGCAAGGCCCTCGACCTGGTCAAGGCCGACGACGCCGGCCGCCGCGTGGTGATGCTCGTCAACCCGGGCCGCAGGGACGTCAGCGCCGCCGTCGGACTCCTCTACACCGGCCTGCAGATCATGGGCCCCGGAGAGGCCATGACCGCCCACCGCCACCAGGCCGCCGCCCTGCGCTTCGTCCACGAGGGCACCGGAGCCTGGACCATCGTCGACGGCCAGAAGCTCAGGGTCGGTCCCGGCGACTTCGCGATCACCCCGAACGGCACCTGGCACGAACACGGCAACGAAGCCGACGACGCCCCCGTCATCTGGCAGGACGGACTCGACATACCCCTGGTCAACGCCCTGGACGCCGGCTTCTACGAGGTCCACCCCGAGCTGTACCAGACCCCGGGAAAGGTCATCAACTCCTCCGTGCTGACCTACGGCGCGAACCTCCTGCCCTACGGCGTGGAGAAGTGGACCAGGCCCTACTCGCCGCTGCTGGCGTTCCCCTGGGAGCCCACCTACGAAGCCCTGCGCAAGCTGGCCAAGGCCACCGAGGGCTCCCCGTACGACGGCGTGATCGCCGAGTACACCAACCCGCTCACCGGCGGTCCGGTCATGCCCACCATGGGCGCCCACATGCAGCTCCTGCGGCCCGGCCAGGCGACCTCGGCCCACCGCCACACCGGCTCGGTCATCTACACGGCCGCCAAGGGGCACGGTGTCTCGGTGATCGCCGGACAGCGTTTCGAGTGGCGGCAGGGCGACATGTTCTGCGTCCCTTCCTGGGCCTGGCACGAGCACCACAACCTCGACCGGTCCGAGGACGCCTGCCTGTTCTCCTTCAACGACTTCCCGGTCATGCGCTCGCTCGGCTTCCACCGCGAAGAGGCGTACACCGACCACGACGGCCACCAGCCCGCCACCGCCTGACCCCGAGGAGCCACATCATGCGCCTGCTCACCTTCACCACCGGCCCCGACGCCCCGGAGCGCCTCGGCGTCGAGACCGACGGACTCGTCCTCGACCTCGCGCTCCTGGCCCACCGGGCCGGCGTCCAACTCCCGCACGATCTCATGTCGTTCATCCGGGCCGGAGCCGCCGCGCAGCAGACCGCCCGCGAACTCCTCGCCGCTGCCGCCGACCGGCCCGCCGGGGCGGTCCACCGGCTCGACGGCGTCACCCTGCGCGCACCGCTGCGTCCCGGCAAGATCATCGGCGTCGGGCTGAACTACGTGGAACACGTGGAGGAGTCCAGCCGGAGCCTGGACACCGACAAGGAGCGACCCTCGCGCCCGGTGCTCTTCAGCAAGCCCGCCACGGCCGTCACCGGCCCCGGCCAGCCGATCCTGCACAACGCCGACCTCACCACGCAGCTCGACTGGGAATGCGAACTCGCCGTCGTCATCGGCCGGACCGCCTTCCGCGTGAGCGAGGAGGAGGCGTACGACCACGTCTTCGGCTACGGCATCGTCAACGACATCAGCGCCCGCGACCAGCGGCGCTCCGGTCAGTGGTTCTTCTCCAAGGGCCAGGACTCCTACGCCCCCTTCGGTCCGGCCGTCGTCACGGCCGACGAGATCCCGGACCCGATGGACCTCGGCCTCTCGCTGCGCGTCAACGGCGTCACCAAGCAGAAGTCGAACACCCGGCACATGCTCTTCCCCATCGCCCGCCTCATCGCCGACATCTCCTCCGGCGTCACCCTCGAACCGGGCGACGTCATCGCCACCGGATCGCCCGCGGGGGTCGGCGCCGGCATGGTCCCGCCCGAGTTCCTGCACCCCGGCGACACCGTCGAGGCCACCGTCGAGCGCATCGGCACCCTGACCAACCCCGTCATCGACGCCCGCTGAGGAGCGAACATGTCCCGCCCCACCCACACCTACCGCATCGGCCAGATCGTGCCGAGCTCCAACGTCACCATGGAGACCGAGGTCCCGGCGATCCTGCGCGCCCGGGAAGCCATCGCGCCGGAGCGCTTCACCTTCCACTCCAGCCGCATGCGCATGACCCACGTGACCCCGGAGCAGCTGAAGGCCATGGACGCCGACTCCGACCGGTGCGCCGTCGAGCTCTCCGACGCCCACGTCGACGTGCTCGGCTACGCCTGTCTGGTCGCCATCATGAGCATGGGCCTCGGCTACCACCGCGCCTCCGAGGAGCGCCTGCACACCCGTACCGTGGAGAACGGCGCCCCCGCGCCCGTCGTGACCAGCGCCGGAGCCCTCGTCCACGGTCTGCACACCCTCGGCGCGAAGAAGATCGCCCTGATCGCCCCGTACATGCGCCCGCTGACCAAGACCGTCGTCGACTACCTCACCCACGAGGGCATCGAGGTGCTCGACTACCGGGCCCTGGAGATCCCGGGCAACCTGGACGTCGCCGCGCACGATCCGGCGCGCCTCCCCGGGCTCGCCAAGGCCCTGGACCACGCCGACGCCGACGCCGTCGTGCTCTCCGCCTGCGTCCAGATGCCCTCCCTGGGCGCGATCGAGGAAGCCGAACAGCTCCTCGGAAAGCCCGTCGTCTCGGCGGCCGTGTGCACCGCGCACCAGATGCTGCGCGCCCTGGACCTCCCGGCGGTGGCCCCCGGAGCGGGCCACCTCCTCTCGGGCGCCTACGCGGGATGAGCCGTCACCGGGACCTGGAGGGTGCCCCGCCCGCCCGGCTCGGTAGGATCGCGACCGCATACGACGGAAGGCGATCATGGCGGACAGTCCCCTCAGGCCCAGCTCGTTGATCAACACGGTGTACGGGGCGTTCCTGCGCCGTCTCGGCGGCTGGATCTCCGTGGCGGACCTGATCACGCTGATGGGCGAGCTGGACGTGGACGGCCCGGCGGTGCGCTCGGCGATCTCCCGGCAGAAGAAGAAGGGCGTACTCGAACCGGAGCGCCGCGGCGCCACCGGCTACCGGCTGAGCCCGGCCGCGCAGCCCGTCTTCGACGAGGGCGACCGGCGCATCTTCGGCAGCCTGGAACCGGCGAAGCTGAGCGACGGCTGGGCGATGGCCGTCTTCTCCGTACCGGAGTCCGAGCGCTCGTACCGCTACCAGCTGCGCACCCGGCTGACCTGGCTCGGCTTCGGCAACATCGCCCCGGGCGTGTGGCTGGCGCCCGGCCGGCTCCTGGGTGACGCCCGCGACATGCTGGTCCGGCTCGGGCTCAGCGACTACGTGCACCTGTTCGCCGCGGACTACGCGGCTTTCAGCGACCTGCCCGGGACGGTCAGCTCGTGGTGGGACTTCCCGGCGATCCAGGAGCAGTACGCCACCTTCACCCAGGCGTACGGCCCCGTCGCCGCCGGGCTCGCGCAGCAGCGCGAGATCGACGGCGACGAGGCCTTCCGCCACTACGTCCCGATGCTCACCCAGTGGCGCCGGCTGCCCTACCTCGATCCCGGCCTGCCCAGCGAGCTGCTCCCCGCGGACTGGAACGCGGTCGCGGCGCGCCGGATCTTCCAGGAACTGCACGAGGTGCTCGCCACACCGAGCCTGCTGCACGTACGGCAGGTCACCGGCCTGGTGGAGACGGACGGCCAGCCACGCTAGGACGCCGCCTGGTGCAGGCGCCGCCAGTAGCCCGCCGGGTCATCGACGGCGGTGGTGACCGAGTCGAGGGCCATGGTGGTGCGGGAGGTCGGCAGCTTGAACTGGTACGCCCAGACCGGCCGTCCGCGGGCCGCGCGCCGTTCGGCCAGCTCCAGCGCGGGCATCCGGAACAGGTCGTCGGTGATCAGATCCATCAGCACGTCCACCGGGCGGGCCCCCGGCCGTGCCTCCTCGTGGACCCGGCCCGGATCCTCGACCTGCTGCCGCGGCTGGGGGAGCGGCTCGGCCACCGCGGCGACCAACTCTCCGGTGGGGAACAGCAGATGCTCGCCATCGCCGGGCCCTGCTGGGCAACCCGCGGCTGCTGCTCCTCGACGAGCCGTCCGACGGCCTCGCGCCCGCGATCGTCGCGCAGGTGGGCGAGGTCATCCGCGAGGTGAGCGGGCAGGGCATGTCGGTGGTCCTCGTCGAGCAGAACCTGGGCCTCGCCCTCTCCGTGGCCCGGGAGGTGGCGGTCATGCGCAAGGGCCGCATCGTCCACCGCGCCACCTGCGCGGACTTCGCATCCCGCCCCGACGACCGGCGGCGTCTGCTGGGCGTCGAATGAGCGTACGCCCGCCGGCCGGCCGGCAGCAGCCATCCGTCAGACGGGGTGCCCGGCGGCGTCCGTGTGATCCTTCTGGGAGGAGAACTTGCTCAGGAACACGTCGTAGCGGCCGTCGGGGCGGCGGGTCAGCGTCGCGCCGTCCTGCCAGGTGCCGTTCTCGTCCCACCACGGGCTGTCGTACGGGTCGCCCTGGTTCTGATGGACGTTGTGCACGCCCAGGCCGACATCGAACGGTTCGCCGAACACCAGGATCGGCCGCCCGATGCCGAGGATCGTCTCGAGGGCGAGGGCCGCGTCGAGATTGGAACCCGTCTGCCACGGCCGGGAAGGCCTCAGCCACCGGTCGAGGAGCTCCCGCAGCCAACGGGGCAGCGGCCACGAGGGACGGACCGGGCGGCCGCGCAGGGCCGGATGGCGGATGTAGTCGAGGGCGCCGGACCCGGCCGTGCGCGCGAGGTCGTGGTACCCCGGCGCCAGTGCGGCCAGCGGGCCGAGCGCGGAGGCATCCACGGTGAAGACCTTCCACTGCACCCCGGTGTCGGAATCATGGCTGTCGACGTCGACGGCGCACTTGTACCGACCGTCGGGCGCATCCACCCTGAGGTTGACGTGGAACCACGCCCCCTCCATGTCGGGCGTGTCCCGGAAGTGCTGCTCCAGCGTTCCGGCCAGAACGCCGTAGTGGTCGAATGGCATGCCCCTCACTGAACCACCGGTCGGTCGCTCCGGCCATCAGGGCTCGGCCAAGCGGACGCTCCTCGCCCGCACAGGGGGAGAGGAGCATCCGCCCATCGGCGTAGCCGGCTACCCGTCGCCGGGAGCGTGCAGTTCACCCGTTCGCGCCACGCGCGCGTACCAGTGCGCGCTCGACTTGGGCGTGCGCTCCAGGGTGTCGTAGTCGACGTGGATCGCACCGAACCGCTTGGCGTAGCCGTACGCCCACTCGAAGTTGTCGAGCAGCGACCAGAGGAAGTACCCGCGTACGTCCACCCCGGCCACGATCGCCCGGTGCACGGCGTCGAGGTGCGCGTGCACGTAGGCGGCGCGCTCCGGGTCGTGGACCGTGCCGTCCGGGCCGATCTCGTCCTCGTACGCGGCGCCGTTCTCGCTGATGACGAGCGGCAGTCCGGGATAGCGGGCGGCGGTCCGGGTCAGCAGGTCGTACAGTCCGCCCGGGTCGACCGGCCAGCCCATCGCCGTGCGTTCGCCCGGCGCCCGGTGGAAGGCGACGTCGTCCGCGCCGGGCCAGGGCGAGTGCTCGCTGTTGCCGTGGCCGTCGTCCTGCGGCTTCTGCTCACCCTTCGCGACGTGCGAGACGACGGTCGGGGTGTAGTAGTTGACGGCGAGCAGGTCCAGGGGCTGGTGGCTCGTCGCGGTGTCGCCGTCCCGGACGAAGGACCAGTCCGTCAGATGGGCGGTGTCCGCGAACAGGTCCTCGGGGTAGGCGCCCTCCAGCATCGGACCGAGCCACACCCGGTTGCCGACGGCATCGATGCGACGGGCCGCCTCCCGGTCCTCGGGCGAGGGCGTCAACGGGCGGACCTCGTGGAGGTTGAGCGAGACCGCGAGCTGACCGCCCCCGGGCAGCGCGGCCCGCAAGGCCTGGACGGCCAGACCGTGACCGAGGTTGAGGTGATGGGCCGCGCGCAGGGCGGCCACCGGATCGGTGCGGCCCGGCGCGTGGACCCCCGAGCCGTAACCGAGGAACGCACTGCACCAGGGCTCGTTGAGCGTGATCCAGCGCTGCACCCGGTCTCCCAGGGCGTCCGCTACGAGGCCCGCGTACTCGGCGAACCGCTCGGCGGTCGAGCGCTCCGGCCAGCCGCCCGCGTCCTCCAACTCCTGCGGCAGGTCCCAGTGGTAGAGGGTGAGGGCGGGCTCGATGCCGGCGGCCAGCAGCTCGTCGACGAGCCGGCGGTAGAAGTCCAGCCCCTGCTGGACGGCCGGGCCCCGGCCGGTCGGCTGGACGCGGGACCAGGAGACGGAGAACCGGTAGGCACCCAGGCCGAGTTCGGACATCATCCGGACGTCGTCGCGGAACCGGTGGTAGTGGTCCACCGCCACATCACCGGTGTGGCCTTCGAAGACCTTGCCCGGGGTGTGCGAGAAGGTGTCCCAGATGGACGGCGTCCGGCCGCCCTCACGGGCGGCTCCCTCGATCTGGTACGCGGCGGTGGCCGTGCCCCACAGGAAGTCGGACGGGAAAGAGCGGACGGCGGTGAGCGGCCGGGTCTCGGACGCGGTCATAGGAGAGCGCTCCCAACACGAAGTACGGATGCGGTGCGGACAGGGGAGAGGGGGGAGGGGAGAAGGGGAGAAGGGGAGAAGGGGAGAAGGGGACGAGCGGGTCAGTTCTTGACGGCGCCGGCCGTGATGCCGCCGACGATGTGCTTGCCGAGCACGGCGAAGACCAGCAGCAGCGGCAGCGTGGAGATGAGCGCGCCGGTCAGCACCACGGCCTGGTCGACGGTGTGATTGCCCGCGCCGAGTCCGGCCAGGGCGACCTGGAGCGTCGGGTTCCCGTCGGGGGTCAGCGCGATGAAGGGCCAGAAGAAGTCGTTCCACGCCTGGACGAAGACGAGCATCCCGAGGACCGCCATCGCGGGCCGCGCCACCGGGAACACCACGTGCCAGATGATGCGCAGGCTGTGCGCGCCGTCCATCCGGGCCGCCTCCACCAGTTCCACCGGCAGTGCCTCGATGAGGAACTGGCGCATGAAGAACACGCCGAAGGCCGCGACCAGCGAGGGCAGCACGACCGACTGGAGCTGGTCGACCCAGCCGAGGTCGGTGATGATCTGGTAGAGCGGGATCACGCTGAGCTGCGGCGGGATCGTCATGGTCGCCACCACCAGCGCCAGCATGGCTCCCCGCCCCTTGAAGGGCAGCTTGGCGAAGGCGAAGCCCGCCAGGGTGGAGAACAGCACCGTGGACAGGGACACCAGCCCGGCCACGATCGTGGTGTTGACCAGTGCCTCGCCCATGTCGACCTGGTTCCAGGCGAAGGAGAGGTTGTCGAAGAGCCGGGGGCCGGGCAGCAGCGGGGCCGGGGCCTCGACCACGCGCTCGCCCGAGTGGGAGGCGGCGACGAGGTTCCAGTACAGCGGGAAGAGGGAGACCAGCGCGGCCAGGCCCAGCGCCGCGTAGGTCAGCGGACCCGCGTGGTGCTGACGGCCTGCCGACTGGCGAAGCCGCCTGGCGCGCGGCGCCGTGGCGGGGGGCGTGTCGAGTGTGCGGGCCATCAGGTCAGCTCCCCGGCTTCTTGCGCTTGTGGTTCGAGCGGGAGATCAACGTCTGGATGCCGCCTATGAGCAGCAGGAGCAGCAGCATCACCCAGGCGATGGCGGAGGCCTGGCCCAGTGCGCCGGTGACCCACCCCTTCTCGTACATGAGCAGGCTCAGCGTCTGGAACTGGTTCCCGCTGCCGCCGCTGATGCCGACGCTGCCGCCGAAGAGCATCGGCTCGCCGAAGAGCTGGGTGGCGCCGATGGTGGAGACGATGACCGTGAAGAGGATCGTCGGCCGGATGGAGGGGATGGTGACGCTGCGGAACTGGCGCCAGCGCGATGCCCCGTCCAGCGCCGCGGCCTCGTACAGGTCCGGCGGCACGGCCTGCATCGCCGCCAGGTAGATGAGCGCGTTGTAGCCCGTCCAGCGCCACGTCACGATCGTCGAAATCGCGATCTGCGCCGGCCACTTGGAGGACTCCCAGGCGACCGGCTCGAAACCGAGCCAGCCCAGCGCCGTGTTGATCAGGCCGTAGTCGGTGTTGAACAGCTGGGCGAAGACGAGGGTCGCCGCCGCGATCGAGGTGGCGTACGGGGCGAGGACCGCGACCCGGAAGAAGCCCCGGCCGCGGAGCTTGTAGTTGAGCAGATGCGCCAGACCGAGGGCCATCAGCAGCTGGGGGACGGTCGAGAGCACACCGATGGTGAAGGTGTTGGCGAGGGCGTTCCAGAAGAACTCGCTGGTCGCCAGGGAGCTGTAGTTCTCCAGCCCCTTCCACTGCGCGCTGCCGCCGAGTTCGACCCGGTGGAGCGAGAGCCAGCCCGTGTAGATCAGCGGGAAGAGGCCGAAGGCCGCGAAGGTGAGGAAGAAGGGGGCGATGAAGACGTACGGGATCGCCTTCATGTCCAGGCGGTGGAGCGCGCTGCGCCAGCCGCCGCCGCGGCCGGCGGGGTGCTTGCGGGAGCCGGGGGCGGAGCCGGAGCCGGAGGCGGAGGGCGATGCGGCGGGCGGCGGGGGGCCGCCACTCGTCGCCCGTACGGAGGTGGCCACGGGGGCGTCCTTCCAGGTCGGTGCGTGCGGTGGTGCGGACGGTCGCGGCCCCCCCCCCCCCCGCGGCGGGGGG
>NZ_JBHWVM010000104.1:0-22902 GCF_042736805.1 Streptomyces sp. NPDC060031 | reverse complement strand
GCGCTGCGATCGCAGCCCCGCCCGGCGTTTTTGCTTTCGCGCCGCGCGTCTCAACGGCTAGCGGCGCCGCATGTCCGCGACCCGAGCCCGCTCCCCGGCCTGCTGCTCCAGCATCGCCGCAGGCGACCCGGCGGCGCGCAGCTGGGCCGACGGCCCGCCACGCCGTTGCACCGGCAGCGGTGACTCCCGGCGCGGCCGCCGCCCGACCATCCCCTCGCCACCGCCGGAGGCCGCCGCGCCGGCCACGGTGATCTGCACGCCCTGGTCGGCCAGCGCCTGGAGCTCCGTCGCCGCCCGGTCGTCGTGCGCGGGCGGCTCGTCGGTCACCAGACGGGTGATGACGTCGGTCGGCACGGTCTGGAACATCGTGTCCGTCCCGAGCTTCGTGTGGTCGGCCAGCACCACCACCTCCGCCGCCGCCTGCACCAGCGCCCGGTCCACGCTCGCGGAGAGCATGTTGGACGTGGACAGCCCGCGCTCGGCGGTCAGTCCACTGCCCGACAGGAAGGCACGGGAGACCCGCAGCCCTTGCAGGGACTGCTCGGCACCGCTGCCCACGAGGGCGTAGTTGGACCCGCGCAGGGTGCCGCCGGTCATCACCACTTCCACCCGGTTGGCATGGGCCAGCGCCTGGGCGACGAGCAGCGAGTTGGTGACGACGGTCAGGCCGGGCACCCGGGCGAGCCGGCGGGCCAGCTCCTGGGTCGTGGTGCCCGCGCCGACGACGACGGCCTCGCCTTCTTCGACGAGGCCGGCCGCGACATCGGCAATGGCGGTCTTCTCCGCCGTCGCGAGATGGGACTTTTGCGGAAAGCCGGACTCCCGCGTGAAACCGCCCGGCAATACCGCACCGCCGTGTCGGCGGTCGAGGAGTCCTTCGGCCTCCAGCGCCCGCACGTCCCGCCGTACGGTCACTTCGGAGGTCTGGACGACGCGGGCGAGCTCCCGGAGCGATACCGCTCCGTTGGCCCGCACCATTTCGAGGATCAATTGGCGACGTTCTGCAGCGAACACGAAACTGACAGTAACCCCAACGACCGTCTGCTTTCAGCTCTTTGCGCCGGAATACCGAAGTTGTCCATAAGGTGAGGCGACTAGTGGTATACGCGGTCGGGCAGTCGCGTGAACTTCACACCACGAGCCGCCACCCCCTCCCAAAGCCCTTGGGGGACACGGCGGTTGGCCGGGCTCAGGCTTCCCCGGCGGCCTTCCGCGTGTGCAGCTGGCGCGCCACCTCGGCGATCGATCCCGACAGCGAGGGGTACACGGTGAACGCGTTTGCGATCTGCTCGACCGTCAGGTTGTTGTCGACGGCGATCGAGATCGGGTGAATCAGCTCGCTCGCGCGCGGCGAAACGACCACGCCGCCCACCACGATCCCGGTGCCCGGACGGCAGAACATCTTCACGAAGCCGTCCCGGATGCCCTGCATCTTGGCGCGGGGGTTGCGCAGCAGCGGGAGCTTGACCACCCGGGCGTCGATCTTGCCGGAGTCGACGTCGGCCTGCGTGTAGCCGACGGTGGCGATCTCCGGGTCGGTGAAGACGTTGGAGGACACCGTCTTGAGGTTCAGCGGGGCCACCGCGTCGCCCAGGAAGTGGTACATCGCGATACGGCCCTGCATGGCGGCCACGGAGGCGAGGGCGAAGATGCCCGTCACGTCACCGGCGGCGTACACGCCCGGGGACGAGGTCCGCGACACCTTGTCGGTCCAGATGTGCCCGGAGTCCTTGAGCCGGACCCCGGACTCCTCCAGGTTCATGTTCTTGGTGTTCGGGATCGCGCCGACGGCCATCAGGCAGTGCGTACCGGAGATGACCCGCCCGTCGGAGAGGGTGACCTCGACCCGGTCTCCGACGCGCTTGGCGGACTCGGCGCGCGAGCGCCCGATGACGTTCATGCCGCGGCGGCGGAAGACGTCCTCCAGCACGGCGGCCGCGTCCGGGTCCTCGCCGGGCAGCACGCGGTCGCGGGAGGAGACCAGGGTCACCCGGGACCCCAGCGCCTGGTACGCGCCGGCGAACTCGGCGCCGGTCACACCGGAGCCGACCACGATGAGTTCCTCGGGGAGCTCCTCCAGGTCGTAGACCTGGGTCCAGTTCAGGATGCGCTCGCCGTCGGGCATCGCGTCCGGGATCTCGCGGGGGTGCCCGCCGGTCGCGATCAGCACCGCGTCGGCGGTCAGGATCTGCTCGGAGCCGTCGGCGGCCGTGACGATGACGTCGCGCGTGCCGTCGATGCCCTGCGGCCCGCCGAGCTTGCCGCGGCCCCGTACGACGCGGGCGCCGGCCCGGGTGACGGAGGCGGTGATGTCGTGGGACTGGGCGAGCGCGAGGCGCTTGACGCGCCGGTTCACCTTGCCGAGGTCCACGCCGACGACGCGCGCGGCCTGCTCGATGTGCGGGGTGTCGTCCGCGACGACGATGCCGAGCTCTTCGTAGGACGAATCGAAGGTGGTCATCACCTCGGCGGTCGCGATAAGAGTCTTGGAGGGCACGCAGTCGGTCAGGACCGACGCCCCTCCGAGGCCGTCGCAGTCGACGACCGTCACCTCCGCGCCGAGCTGGGCCCCCACGAGGGCCGCCTCATACCCGCCGGGTCCGCCGCCGATGATCACGATCCGGGTCACGAAAAGTCCGCCTCACGTCTACCCGGCCGGCTGCCGCCCCGGCCGGTGTTCCGGGGGGTCTCCCCGGGGGATGCATTCCGTGCCCCATTGTCCCGCACGCATCAAGGTGCTTCGCGCCCGGTCCCGCCATCCGGGCACGCGGACACCGGCGCCCCTCCCGTACCCTCGACCTCATGTCGCTCTACGCCGCGTACGCCGGCAACCTCGACCCGCGGCTGATGACGCGCCGCGCTCCGCATTCGCCGCTGCGCGGCACGGGCTGGATCAACGACTGGCGGCTGACCTTCGGCGGCGAGCAGATGGGCTGGGAAGGCGCACTCGCCACGATCGTCGAAGCCCCCCGCCACCAGGTGTTCGTCGCCCTGTACGACATCGCCCCGCTGGACGAGGACTCCATGGACCGCTGGGAGGGCGTCGGGCTGGACATCTACCGGCGCATGCGGATCCGGGTGCACACCCTGGACGGCGAGGAGGCCGCCTGGGTGTACGTCCTGAACGGCTACGAGGGCGGCCTGCCGTCGGCGCGCTACCTGGGCGAGCTCGCCGACGCGGCCGAGTCCGCGGGCGCGCCGCACGACTACGTGATGGAACTCCGCAAGCGTCCTTGCTGACGGCCGTACGGGCCGGGGGCTGCGCGGGGCACCGCGGGCTCCGCCCGGACCCGCGCCTCGAACGCCGGCGGGGCTGTATTGCCCGTCGGGGGACGATTCGGCGGAAACGACAAGGCAACGATCCGAACACCGTGAGCTGTGCCATCTACGCGCGTAGGGATTGAGCGGTTACGCTCGTCCGCGTGAACGCATCTGTTACCGACCCCTTCGCCGCCGCCGACGCCGCCGCCGCCCGCCTGCGCGAGCTGACCGGCGCCGAGACCCACGATGTCGCCCTCGTGATGGGCTCCGGCTGGGCCCCCGCCGCAGAGGCGCTCGGCGCGCCCGAGGCCGAGTTCCCGGTCACCGAGCTGCCCGGCTTCCCGCCCCCGGCCGTAGAGGGCCACGGCGGCAAGATCCGCTCGTACAAGATCGGCGACAAGCGCGCGCTGCTCTTCCTCGGCCGGACCCACTACTACGAGGGCCGCGGCGTCGCCGCCGTCGCCCACGGTGTCCGTACCGCGGTCGCCGCCGGCTGCAAGACCATCGTCCTGACCAACGGCTGCGGCGGCCTGCGCGAGGGCATGAAGCCCGGCCAGCCCGTCCTGATCAGCGACCACCTGAACCTGACGGCCGCCTCCCCGATCGTCGGCGCGAACTTCGTGGACCTGACCGACCTGTACTCGCCGAAGCTGCGCGCGATGTGCAAGGAGATCGACCCGTCCCTCGAAGAGGGCGTCTACGTGCAGTTCCCCGGCCCGCACTACGAGACCCCGGCCGAGATCAACATGATCCGCGTCATGGGCGCCGACCTGGTCGGCATGTCCACCGTGCTGGAGGCCATCGCCGCCCGCGAGGCCGGCGCCGAGGTGCTCGGCATCTCCCTGGTCACCAACCTGGCGGCGGGCCTGTCCGGCGAGCCGCTGAACCACGAAGAGGTGCTCCAGGCCGGCCGTGACTCGGCCGCGCGCATGGGCACGCTGCTGACCCAGGTCCTCGCCCGCATCTGATCGACGTACGAGAGCCCGAGAGCCCGAGAGCTAAGGCGGAAGTAGTGCAGGAACAGGCACAGGACGATCTGATCACCCGGGCCCAGGCCTGGCTGGCCGAGGACCCTGACCCGGAGACGGCGGACGAGCTCGGCAAGCTGCTCTCGGCCGGCGACACGGCCGAGCTCGCGGACCGGTTCTCCGGGATGCTCCAGTTCGGCACCGCCGGACTGCGCGGCGAGCTCGGCGCGGGCCCGATGCGGATGAACCGCGCCGTGGTCATCCGGGCCGCGGCGGGTCTGGCGGCCTACCTGAAGGCCCAGGGTCACGCCGGCGGCCTGGTCGTCGTCGGCTACGACGCGCGCTACAAGTCGGCGGACTTCGCGCGCGACACCGCCGCCGTGATGACCGGTGCCGGCCTGCGCGCGGCCCTCCTGCCCCGCCCGCTGCCGACGCCCGTCCTCGCCTACGCCATACGGCACCTGGGTGCCGTCGCCGGCGTCGAGGTGACCGCGAGCCACAACCCGCCCCGGGACAACGGCTACAAGGTGTACCTCGGCGACGGCTCGCAGATCGTGTCCCCGGCGGACGCCGAGATCGCGGCGCAGATCGACGCGATCGGCGCCCTGACGGACGTGCCCCGCCCGACGGACGGCTGGCTGCAGCTCGACGAGGAGGTCCTGGAGGCCTACCTGACGCGTACGGACGCCGTCCTGACCCCCGGTTCACCCCGGGGCGTACGGACCGTCTACACGGCCATGCACGGCGTCGGCAAGGACGTCGTCATGGCGGCCTTCGCCCGCGCCGGCTTCCCGGAGCCGGTGCTCGTCACCGAGCAGGCCGAGCCGGACCCGGCCTTCCCGACGGTGGCCTTCCCCAACCCGGAGGAGCCGGGCGCGATGGACCTGTCCTTCGCGAAGGCGGCGGAGGTCGGCCCGGACATCGTGATCGCGAACGACCCGGACGCGGACCGCTGCGCGGTAGCCGTCCCGGACGGCTCGGCGGCCTCGGGCTGGCGGATGCTGCGCGGCGACGAGGTCGGCGCGCTGCTGGCGGCGCACCTGGTGCACAAGGGCGCGCAGGGCGTCTTCGCGGAGTCCATCGTCTCCTCCTCCCTCCTCGGGCGGATCGCGGAGGCGGCGGGCGTGGGCTACGAGGAGACCCTGACGGGCTTCAAGTGGATCTCCCGCGTCGAGGGCCTGCGCTACGGCTACGAGGAGGCGCTCGGCTACTGCGTGGACCCCGAGGGCGTCCGCGACAAGGACGGCATCACCGCCGCGCTGCTGGTGGCGGAGCTGGCCTCGGAGCTGAAGGAGCAGGGCCGCACCCTGACCGACCTGCTGGACGACCTGGCGATGGCCCACGGGCTGCACGCCACCGACCAGCTGTCGGTCCGCGTATCGGACCTGTCGGTCATCGCCTCGGCGATGGCGGCGCTGCGCGCGCAGCCGCCGGCGTCCCTGGCGGGGCTGCGGGTGGTCTCGGCGGAGGACCTGGCGGTCGGCTCGGCGGCTCTCCCGCCGACGGACGGCCTGCGCTACTACCTCGACGGGGACTACAAGGCCCGGGTCATCGTGCGTCCGTCGGGCACGGAGCCGAAGCTGAAGTGCTACCTGGAGGTGGTGGTCCCGGTGGCGGAAGCCCCGGCCCTCGCCCCGGCCCGCACCCGCGGCCAGGAAATCCTGGACGCGATCAAGAAGGACCTCGCGTCCGCGGCGGGCATCTAGCCCCTCCCCGCGCCGGCCCGGCCCCCTGAGCCCAGCTCGGGGGGCCGTCGCCGTCCTGGGGCTCCGCCCCGGACCCCGCGCCTCACACGTCGGCGGGGCTGCACTGTGGCTGATGCCGCCTTGTTGGCGGGCCGCTGGACCGGCCGGGGCTGCAATCGCCGCGCGAGCGGCCATTTCAGCCCGTGGGCGTCCCCCCGGACGGAGTCTGGGGAGTTTGAGGCGCGGGCTCCCGGGGCGCGGGCTCCCGGGGCGCAGCCCCCGGGGGGCGGGTCAGGACGGCTGCGGTGAAGGGCGGACCACGTCGCCCAGGGTCGGGACCGACTCCGGGCGGGAGCGGACCGCCTCCGTGCACTCCCAGGCCCGCGGCGGATCGGCGTCCGGGCCGCCCAGGACCACCGGCCCCGGCCCCGCCGACACCGCGTCACTGTCCGACAGCGTGCACACGATCTGCGACAGGGCCACCGGCGGCAGGTCCTCCGGCTTGCGACTGAGCCGCACCGCCCCCGCCGGGTCACCGGCCCGCGGGGCCGCCGCCGTCAGCCCGTCGGGGACGCCGGTCGTGAAGCCCGCGTCCCGCTCCTCGGTCGACGGCGGCGTCTGCAGTGCCTCCAGCAGGGCCTGGGTCACCAGGGCCACGGGGTCGCGCAGGGCCCGCTTCTCCGGGATCGGAACCACCCGTTCCACCCCCACCAGCTGCGATCCGCAGACCAGTGCCACCGTGGCCCGGAACCCCTGCACCCCGCTCTGCCCGCCCGCCGGCTGCGCCGGGGTGTCGCACGACACCCGCGACGGCGCCGCGCCCACGTCCACCGGCACGGTGGTGGCGCGGATCCCGCAGCCGGACAGCAGTACGAGACTCAACGACACGCCGACGGCCACGCGTCTACGCCTCTTCACCCGCGATCACCTTCCCCACGTCCACCGGCAGCCGCAGCGTGAACAGCGCCCCGCCCCCGTCCGCGTTGGCCGCGCTGATGTCGCCGCCGTGGATGTGCGCGTTCTCCATGGCGATGGACAGGCCCAGCCCGCTCCCGTCGGACTTCGGGCGTGACGCGCTCGCCTTGTAGAAGCGGTCGAAGACGTGCGGCAGGACGGCCTCGGGGATGCCGGGTCCGTTGTCCTTGACCGCGATCACCAGCCACTCCCCCTCCACCCGCACGAAGACCCGTACCGGCGATCCGCCGTGCTTGAGCGCGTTGCCGATCAGGTTGGCCAGGATGACGTCCAGCCGCCGCGGGTCGAGCCGCGCCACGATCCCGCGCTCGGCGTCGAGTTCGACGGCGTCGAGCCAGGCCCGTGCGTCGATGCAGGCGGTGACCTGGTCGGCCACGTCGACGTCGTCCAGCACCAGCCGGGCCGTGCCCGCGTCGAAGCGGGTGACCTCCATCAGGTTCTCCACCAGGTCGTTGAGGCGCCGCGTCTCGCTGACGACCAGCGCCACCGCCGGTGCGATCATCGGATCGAGATCGTCGACCTCCTCCTCC
This sequence comes from Streptomyces sp. NPDC060031, assembly GCF_042736805.1. NCBI lineage: Bacteria > Bacillati > Actinomycetota > Actinomycetes > Kitasatosporales > Streptomycetaceae > Streptomyces > Streptomyces sp. NPDC060031. Next base: position 15,483 of record NZ_JBHWVM010000104.1, on the reverse strand, counting down.
AGCACCTCGGCCACCGCCGTCAACGCCGTCAGCGGCGTGCGCAGTTCGTGGGACATGTCCGCGACGAACCGCCGGCTGGACTCCTCCCGCGCGCTCATGTCGGCGACCTTCTTCTCCAGCGCCTCCGCCGTCTTGTTGAAGGTGTGCGCCAGATCCGCCAGTTCGTCGGTCCCGGACACGTCGAGCCGGTGGTCCAGCTCGCCCTCGCCGAGCCGCCGGGCGGCGTCCCCCAGCCGCTGCACGGGCTTGAGCACGGTACGGGCCGCGGCCTGCGCCAGCAGCGCGGACGCGAGCAGCGCCAGGACGGTCGCGATGGTCAGCGACCAGCCCAGGGCGTTGAGGTCGTCCCGTTCCGTGGCCAGCGACTTGTACATGTAGCCGGTCGGCCCGCCGCCCACGATGCGGGTACCGCCGACCAGGTACGGGTTCCCGTGCGGCTTCGTCCGCTGCCAGTACATGTGGTACTGGGCGTCGTTGACGGCCGTCGTCTTCTGCTGGTCGTTCACCGCGTGCTGCAGGGACTTCGGTACGTCGTCCAGCCCGAAGGCGTCGGGACCGGCCGCGCCGAACACCTTGCGCTTGTCCTTGCGCTCCTGCACCAGCAGCACGCTGTACCCGGGGCTGCTGCCCGCCATCAGCTCGGCGGTGCGCTGCATCTCCTCCGGGGTCGGGTCCGCGGGCAGCGCGGCGGCCCGGTTCTGCATCTCCTGCCGGAAGTCGCCGAGTGCGGCGTCCTGGGTCCGGGTCAGCACCGCTTCCCGGTTGAGCCAGTACGCGATGCCGGAGGCGGAGACCGCGGCCGTCAGCGCGACCAGCGCGAACACCACGACGAGCCGCAGCCGCAGGCTGGTCCAGCGCCGGCCCGCGAACAGGGCTCTGATCACTGCGGGGAGTCCAGCCGGTAGCCGACGCCGCGGACGGTACGGATCAGGGTCGGCGAAGACGGCACTTCCTCGACCTTGGCGCGCAGCCGCTGCACGCACGCGTCGACGAGGCGGGAGTCGCCGAGGTAGTCGTGTTCCCACACCAGCCGCAGCAGTTGCTGGCGCGAGAGCGCCTGGCCGGGCCGCCTGCTGAGCTCCAGCAGCAGGCGCAGCTCGGTCGGGGTGAGCTGGAGGTCCTCGCCGTTCTTGGTCACCGTCATGGCCGCCCGGTCGATGACCAGGGAGCCGAAGACGGCCGAATCGCTCGCCTCGCGCTCGCCGCGGCGCAGCACGGCCCGGATCCGGGCGTCGAGCACCCGGCCCTGGACGGGCTTGACCACGTAGTCGTCCGCGCCCGACTCCAGGCCGACGACGACATCGATGTCGTCGCTCCGCGCGGTGAGCAGGATGATCGGCAGCTGGTCGGTGCGGCGGATGCGCCGGCACACCTCGAAACCGTCGATCCCGGGCAGCATGACGTCGAGCACGATCAGGTCCGGCCGCTGCTCGCGCAGCAGTTTCAGGCCGTCCTCACCCGTCGCCGCGGTGGCCACACGGTGGCCCTGGCGTGACAGGGAGAGTTCGAGGGCCGTGCGGATGGCGTCGTCGTCCTCGATCAGCAACAGGAAAGGCACGGGCTCATTCTGTCCCATCGGCCGTTGGGAGTTCGACCGTCGCGCGGGGCGGATCGTGCCACGGCTCGCTGTGACAGGCCTGTGACAGTCGAAGGACACCCCGGTTATGTCGGGCGGGCAGTCTTTTGTCATCGAGACAACGGACCGAAGCAGACTCCACGACGGGGGGCGCGAGATGAACACGCTGCACAGCACCACCACCAGCGCGGTTGTCACGCGGCTGCACGATGTGAACCGCCGGGCGGGTGTCCGTACGGTGACGGCCGCCCGTCCGCGGCCGGCGCACGTGGTGGCCATCGACGCGAACACCTACCAGTCCACCCAGTCCACCACCGTCCCCGCGCAGCGCCGTCCGGCGCCGTCGGCCGCCTCGGAGGCGGAGTTCACGGCGTACGTGCAGGAGCGGCGGGCCGCGCTGTACGCGACGGCCTTCCACCTGACCGGGGACCGCTACGCGGCCGAGGACCTGCTGCAGAGCGCGCTGTTCTCGACGTACCGGGCGTGGGACCGGATCAGCGACAAGGCGGCGGTGGGCGGGTACCTGCGCCGCACGATGACGAACCTGCACATCAGTGCGTGGCGTCGGCGGAAGCTGAACGAGTACCCGACGGAGGAACTGCCGGAGACGGCCTCGGACACGGACGCGATGCGGGGCACGGAGCTGCGCGCGGTGCTGTGGCAGGCGCTGTCCCGCATCCCGGAGCCGCAGCGGACGATGCTGGTCCTGCGGTACTACGAGGGCCGTACGGATCCGGAGATCGCGGAGATCCTGGACATCAGCGTCGGCACGGTGAAGTCGAGCATCTGGCGGACGCTGCGGCGGCTGCGGGAGGACGAGGCGCTGAGCTTCGGCCGTGACGAGGCGGCGTCCTTCGAGGAACTGGTCGCGTAAGCGGCACCACGAGCCATGGGGCCAGGGGGCCCGTCCTACGGGGGTGGGGCGGGGGCCGCGGGGGGAAAGGGCGGGATCAGGCGGCCGGGGGGTCCGCATGATCCCGCCCTTTCGCATGCGCGGCTTGGCCGGGGTTACCCATCGCCGCCGCCCCGCTACGCCGGGGCCGTGGCCGTGCGGTGGCGGCCGGCCGCGGCGGCGGCCAGGCGGCCGAGGGCTTCGTCGCGACCACAGGGGTGCGCGCCCAGGGCGGCGTGGCGGGCCACGATGCCGCGTTCGGCGCGCATCAGCCGCCAGCCCCTGCGCAGCAGGAAGAGGACCGACTTGCGGCCCTCCCGCAGGTCCCGCGCGAGCCGGCGCCGGAAGGTGGTCGAGGGGCGGCCGCGCAGGCAGATCGCGTCGGCCAGCAGCCCGAGCTCCTGGCAGCGGGCCGCTATGTCGGCCGCGAAGATGCCCTCGGCGATGAACAGCGGGGTCCGGGAGATGTCCAACACCTCGGCGCCCGTACGGGAGCTGGTGGCGATGTCGTAGACGGGGACCTCGGTGCGGCCCGCCGCGCACAGCTCCGCGACGGCGGCCACCGCGGCGTCCGCGTCCCACGACAGCGGGGAGTCCCAGTCGATGTCGGAGCTGCCCCCGACCAGCGGGAGGGTCGGGTCGGTCCCCTCCTTGTAGAAGTCGTCCAGGCGCAGCACGGGGAGACCGGACCGCGCTGCCAGTGAGGACTTGCCGGATCCCGAGGGGCCGGTCAGCAGGGCGACACGCGTCGGCAGAGGAGAGCTCACGGGACACCAGTGTGCGGCATGACCCGGCGTATCAACACACCGCCGACACCGCCTGCGAGAACCCTCACACCGCCCCCGCGGGCCGCCGGTTGGAAACCGGGAACCCAGCGCCGCTACGCTGTGTGCGCACGCGACTACGACCACAGGCGGGAACCCATGGCACGTCACGCAGCTCCCACCCCACCGAAGCGGCTCCGGACCGCGGGGCTGACCCTCTCCATGGCCGGCGCGGCCCTGGCGATGGCGGCCGGCGGCGCCCAGGCGGGCGAGCTCTCGGTACCGGCGGCCCTGGCCGGGGTAGCCGACCCGATCGCCAACCTCAAGGTGAATCCGCTGGCCAACACCGGCGTGGACCCGTTGGACAACGGCATCGCCACCAAGATCGCGGACTTCCCCGCGGTCGGCACCGGCATGGTCACCGGCACCCTGACGCGGGGGCCCTCGATCGGCGAGCTGCCCACCGCCGCCGTGTCCTCGCTGCTCGGGCCGGTCCTGCCCGAGAAGTAGCCGGAAAGCGGGTACGAGAAAGGCCCGGCAGTGCGGGGGACGCTGCCGGGCCCGTTCTCGGAGGGGGCCGGTCCTAGTAGGACGAGCCGCCCGCGCCCAGCGAACCCGTGGGGTGCCAGACGGTCTTGGTCTCCAGGAACGCCGTCATGCGCGACGTGCCCGGGTCCGCGTTCCAGTCGTCCACAGGCTGTGGACGCAGAACGCGCTTGAGGTTGTCCGCCGCCGCGATCTCCAGCTCCTTGGCCAGCGCGACGTCCGCGCCCGCCAGGTCGATCGCGTTGACGTCCTGGTGGGACGCCAGGTGCGGGCCCATCTCGGCGGCCTTGCCGGACAGGATGTTGACGACGCCGCCCGGCAGGTCGGAGGTGGCGAGCACCTCGCCGAGGGAGAGGGCGGGGAGCGGGGACTTCTCCGAGGCGATCACGACCACCGTGTTGCCGGTCGCGATGACCGGGGCGACCACCGAGATCAGGCCCAGGAAGGACGAGTCCTGCGGGGCGACCACGGTGACGACGCCGGTGGGCTCCGGGGTGGAGAGGTTGAAGAACGGGCCCGCGACCGGGTTGGCCCCGCCGACGATCTGGCCGATCTTGTCGGTCCAGCCCGCGTACCAGACCCAGCGGTCGATGGCCGCGTCCACGACCGCGCCGGCCTTGGACTTGGACAGGCCCTCGGCCTCGCCGATCTCGCGGACGAACTGCTCCCTGCGGCCCTCCAGCATCTCGGCGATGCGGTAGAGGATCTGCCCGCGGTTGTACGCGGTCGCGCCCGACCAGCCGCCGAAGGCCTTGCGGGCCGCGACGACCGCGTCACGCGCGTCCTTGCGGGAGGACAGCGGCGCGTTGGCCAGCCACTTGCCCTTGGAGTCCGTCACCTCGTACACCCGGCCGCTCTCGGAGCGGGGGAACTTGCCCCCGACGTACAGCTTGTAGGTCTTGAAGACGCTCAGTCGCTGCTCGAACTTCTCAGACATCGAGGTAGCCCTCCAGGCCGTGGCGGCCGCCCTCGCGGCCGAAGCCCGACTCCTTGTAGCCGCCGAAGGGCGAGGTCGGGTCGAACTTGTTGAACGTGTTGGCCCACACCACACCCGCGCGGAGCTGGTTCGCGACCGCCAGGATGCGGCTGCCCTTCTCCGTCCAGATGCCGGCGGACAGGCCGTACTGGCTGTTGTTGGCCTTGGCGACGGCCTCGTCCGGCGTACGGAAGGTCAGCACGGACAGCACCGGGCCGAAGATCTCGTCGCGGGCGACGGTGTGCGCCTGGGTGACGTTCGTGAAGAGCGTCGGGGCGAACCAGTAGCCGGCGGACGGCAGCTCGCACGCCGGGGACCAGCGCTCGGCGCCCTCGGCCTCACCGGTCTCCGCGAGCGCGGTGATCCGGGCGAGCTGCTCGGCGGAGTTGATCGCGCCGATGTCGGTGTTCTTGTCGAGCGGGTCGCCCAGGCGCAGCGTGGAGAGGCGGCGCTTGAGGGAGTCGAGGAGCTCGTCGTGGATCGACTCCTGGACCAGCAGGCGCGAGCCCGCGCAGCAGACCTGGCCCTGGTTGAAGAAGATCCCGGTGACGATGCCCTCGACGGCCTGGTCGATGGGGGCGTCGTCGAAGACGATGTTGGCGCCCTTGCCGCCCAGCTCCAGGGTGACCTTCTTGTCGGTGCCGGCGACGTGGCGGGCGATCTTCTTGCCCACGGCCGTCGAACCGGTGAAGGCGACCTTGTTGACGTCCGGGTGCTCGACGAGGGCCGCGCCCGCGTCGCCGTAGCCGGTGAGGATGTTGACGACGCCCTTGGGCAGGCCCGCCTGGCGGCAGATGTCCGCGAAGAACAGCGCCGAGAGGGGGGTCGTCTCCGCCGGCTTCAGCACGACCGTGTTGCCGGTGGCGAGCGCCGGGGCGATCTTCCAGGCCAGCATCAGGAGCGGGAAGTTCCAGGGGATGACCTGGCCGGCCACGCCCAGCGGGCGCGGGTTCGGGCCGTAGCCGGCGTGGTCGAGCTTGTCGGCCCAGCCCGCGTAGTAGAAGAAGTGCGCGGCGACCAGCGGGAGGTCCGCGTCGCGGGTCTCCTTGATCGGCTTGCCGTTGTCCAGGGTCTCCAGGACGGCCAGCTCGCGGCTGCGCTCCTGGATGATCCGGGCGATGCGGAAGAGGTACTTGGCGCGCTCGGAGCCCGGCAGCGCGGACCACTTCTCGAAGGCCTTGCGGGCGGCCTTCACGGCGCGGTCGACGTCGGCGGCGCCGGCCTGGGCGACCTCGGCCAGCACTTCCTCGCTGCTCGGCGAGACGGTCTTGAAGACCCTGCCGTCGGCGGCGTCGGTGAATTCACCGTCGATGAAGAGCCCGTAGGAGGGGGCGATGTCGACGACCGAGCGGGACTCGGGAGCCGGTGCGTACTCGAAGAGGGATGCCATGGTGATCAGTCCACCGTCACGTAGTCGGGACCGGAGTAACGGCCGGTGCTCAGCTTCTGGCGCTGCATCAGCAGGTCGTTGAGCAAGCTGGAGGCGCCGAAGCGGAACCAGTGGTTGCTCAGCCAGTCCTCGCCCGCGGTCTCGTTGACCAGGACCAGGAACTTGATGGCGTCCTTGGTGGTCCGGATGCCGCCGGCCGGCTTCACGCCGATCTGGATTCCAGTCTGCTCCTTGAAGTCGCGGACGGCTTCGAGCATGAGCAGGGTGTTGGCGGGGGTGGCGTTCACGCCCACCTTGCCGGTGGAGGTCTTGATGAAGTCGGCGCCCGCGAGCATGCCGATCCAGGAGGCCCGGCGGATGTTGTCGTACGTGGACAGCTCGCCGGTCTCGAAGATCACCTTGAGCCGGGCGGCGCTGCCGTCGGGGCGTACGCACGCCTCCTTGACGGCCTTGATCAGCTCGTACGTGTCCAGGTAGCGGCCGGCGAGGAAGGCGCCACGGTCGATGACCATGTCGATCTCGTCGGCGCCGGCGGCCACGGCGTCGGCCGTGTCGGCGAGCTTGACGGGCAGGGCGGCGCGGCCGGCGGGGAACGCCGTCGCGACGGAGGCCACTTTCACGTCGGCGCCGTTCAGGGCGGCCTTCGCGGTGGCCACCATGTCCGGGTACACGCAGACGGCGGCCGTCATGGGCGTGGTGCGGTCGGTGGGATCGGGATGGACGGCCTTGGCGGAGAGCGCCCGGACCTTGCCCGGGGTGTCCGCGCCTTCCAGCGTCGTCAGGTCGATCATCGAGATGGCCAGGTCGATGGCGTACGCCTTGGCCGTCGTCTTGATCGAACGGGTGCCGAGGGAGGCCGCGCGGGCCTCCAGGCCGACAGCGTCGACGCCGGGCAGCCCGTGCAGGAAGCGGCGCAGCGCACTGTCGGACGTCGTCACGTCAGCGAATGCGGTGAGGGTGGTGGGCATGGTCACCACATGAGCATATCTACGCGCGTAGCTGCCTGTCACCCCCCACCCCGCACATATGGGCGTGACGGCCGTCATGTGTGGCGCGGGGGCGTACGGCACAATCGGCCACATGACTACGCCCTCCCCCGACGAGCCGGTCTACGAAGACCGGGTCTACCGCTCCCCCATGGCCGTCGTCACCGGGGTGCTGCTGATCGCGCTCACCCTGTGGCTCTGCGGGGACGCGGTGGTGCGCGGTTCCGGGAACACGCCGTGGGTGGCGCTCGCCGTGGCGCTGTGCGCGGTTCCGCTGATCGTGGCCTTCACGATCCGGCCCGCCGTGTTCGCCAATGACGACCGGCTGCGCGTACGGAACCCCTTCCGCGTCATCGAGCTGCCCTGGGGCTCCGTCGATGCCGTGCGGGCCGGGTACTCCGCCGAGGTGCGGGCCGAGGGGACGAAGTACCAGCTCTGGTCCGTGCCCGTATCGCTGCGGGAGCGCAAGAAGGCGAACCGGCCGCAGTCCAGCCGGGGCGGCGGCCTCATGGGGCGGGGTGGCGGCGTCATGGGGCGGGGCATCGCGGCGCCCCGGCCGCAGGCCGGGGCCGATGCCGAGGCCGGGCCGCGGCGGGCCGGCGCCGACCAGATCATCGACGAGCTGCGGGGCCTGCGGGAGCGCGGCGCCGGGCGGCCCGGGGCCCAGGGCGACGTCCTGGTCCGATGGTCCTACGAGATCATCGCCCCCGCCCTCGTCGGCGCACTGCTCGCGATTGTGCTGCTCGCCACGGGCTGACCGCCGCACAACGCGGAACCGCGGATACCGGACGCTGCGTCTTCGCAGGTGTGCAGCGTCAAGAGGCCGGCCACAGCGCCGTCATCCCCCTCCGGCACCGGACCCTCTCCGGGGTCCTGCTGGCCGCCCATCTCCTCCTCGTCGGGTGGCTGACCCTGCGACCACTGGACGTGCCCTGGACCCCGGCCGCCAACCTGACCCCGCTGGAGGGGATCAGGGCGGCCCTCGCGGCCGGGCCGCTGGAGGCCGTACGGCAGATCGGCGAAGGGGTGGCGCTGCTCGCCCCGCTCGGGGTGCTGCTCCCCCTGATCAGCGGCCGGGTCGAGCTGTCGCCGCTGGCCGCCTGGTCCTCGCTGGCCCGCACGGCCGCCGCGGGCGCGCTGGTCTCGGTGGGCATCGGGATGCTCCAGACCGCGGTCCCGGGCCGGGTGGTCGACATCGATTCGCTGCTGCTCAACACCGCCGGCGTGGTGCTGGCCCACGTGGCCGTCGTACCGGCGCTGCGCGCGCGAAAGCGGCGCTCACAGGTTCTTTCTCAGGGGGCGACCCCGAGAATTACCAGGGTCGGACTCGGCCCGTGGACCGACGTTCTGTCGGCGGTCCAGCGGGAGTATTGAGGCATCGCGAAGAAAGCGATACCGACGAAGGAGTAACCATGAGCGCCCTTGTTCGCCCCCGTGACGGACGATGGATCGGCGGAGTCTGCGCCGGACTGGCGCGGCGTTTCGGAATGCCGACCGGCCTGATGCGGACCATATTCATCGTCTCGTGCCTGCTGCCCGGCCCGCAGTTCCTGATCTACATCGCGCTGTGGGTACTGCTGCCGAACGAGAAGTCCGCCTCGACCGCCTGGTGATTGCGGCTATCCGGCCTTCCGGACCTTTTCGAGCTGCTTGTCCGCCACCTCGTGCGGAACCCGCGGCTGCTGCTGCGCGGCCGCCACGTTGAGGGCCATGAGCCGCACGATGGTGCCGCCCTGGCGTACGACGACCAGGTGCACCGGGGCCGCGACGCCGGAGCCGGCGGCGGTCGTGGTCCAGCTGACGCTCTCGTCTCCGCCCGTCTTGTAGTCGACGGCCTTCACGTCGCGGTAGCTGCCCGTCTGCTTCTCGACCGTGGCGGAGAAGCCCGTACCGCAGGCGGCGACCGCGTCCTTCAGCCGGGCGATCAGCGACTTGGCGTCGGACTCGGCGTAGGAGCTGACGGAGGCGGAGACGGCGAGGCCGGCCTGCTTGCGGGAACCGACGCCCCGGTTGACGGTCTCGCGCGCGACCGGGTCCGGCTTGTCGCCCATGATGTCGGCCAGCGGCTGGCAGGCCTTGCGGTCGGCCTGGGGCTGGCCGTCCGGGGCGTTCGGGTTCTTGCCCTGGGCGGAGACCTGGTAGCCGGGGAGGTCGCCCTGTTCCAGGGCGGACCGCTCCAGCCCGCTGCCGCCCGCCCTGGGTGCGGCCGAACCGCCCGGGCCGCCCGCGGCCCCCGGACCGGTCGGCGCGCCGGAGGGGCCGGGCGCGCCCGCCGAGCCCTTGGGGTCCGGGGACTTGTCGGCCGCGGGGGTGCTCGTACTGCTGCAACCCACGGCCGCGAGAAGCAGGGCGGGGAGCAGGGCGGCGGCAGCGGCCGCCCGGACCGTGACTCGTGGCTTCATGCGCATCACCGATGACCTCATACCCCGTGCGTGGGCGGGCGGTTGGGGTGATCGTGGCACACGGCGCGACGTGGCGCACACCTGCTCGAAGAGGTGTGCGCCACGCGTGCGCGCGTGCGGATCTCGTACGAATTCCGTGCGAGTGGCGGGGCGTGGGTCAGGCGCCGAGGCCGCTCGTCGGAAGGCCGCCGAGCAGACCGGTCACCGCGCCGAGGGCCTGGCCCGGGTCGCTCGCCTCCTGGCCCTGCGGGCTCACCTGCTGCTGGCTGGTGAGGCCCTGGACCGCGGTGGTGGCGGTGCCCAGCGCGTCGGTGAGGCCGACGGCGGGGACGGCAGCCGAGGCGGAACCGGCGGCGACGGCGGCGAAGGCGGCACCGAGAGCGGCGACACCGAGGGTCTTGGCAGCTGACTGCTTCATGAAAACGTGTCCTTGCGACGGGGAATTGAGCGGCTCCGCAAACTAGTCACGTGAAACCCCCGCCCGCAAACATACGTAAATACGAGAAGGCGCCCGGGAATTGCTCCTCCCGGACGCCTTCAGTACGTCATGCCGTGGCCTACGCCGAAACAGAACCGCTGGTGGAGGCGGTCTGACGGAACAGCCACTCCGACTTCAGCTCCGCATATCCCGGCTTGATGACCTCGTTGATCATGGCCAGCCGTTCATCGAAAGGAATGAACGCGGACTTCATCGCATTGACGGTGAACCACTGCATGTCGTCCAGCGAGTAGCCGAAGGCGTCGACCAGGTGCTCGAACTCGCGGCTCATGCTGGTGCCGCTCATCAGCCGGTTGTCGGTGTTGACGGTGAGCCTGAAGTGCAGCTTGCGCAGCAGACCGATCGGGTGCTCGGCGTACGAGGCGGCCGCGCCGGTCTGCAGGTTCGAGGTGGGGCACATCTCCAGCGGGATGCGCTTGTCCCGTACGTACGCTGCCAGGCGCCCCAGGGTCACCGAGCCGTCGGCGGCGACCTCGACATCGTCGATGATCTTCACGCCGTGGCCGAGGCGGTCGGCGCCGCACCACTGCAGGGCCTGCCAGATCGACGGCAGGCCGAAGGCCTCGCCCGCGTGGATGGTGAAGTGGTTGTTCTCGCGCTTGAGGTACTCGAACGCGTCGAGGTGGCGGGTGGGAGGGAACCCGGCCTCGGCGCCGGCGATGTCGAAGCCGACCACGCCGTTGTCGCGGTAGCGGTTCGCCAGCTCGGCGATCTCCAGCGCGCGGGCGGCGTGGCGCATCGCGGTCAGCAGGGCGCCGACGCGGATGCGGTGGCCGTTGGCCTTCGCGCGGCGCTCGCCCTCGCGGAAGCCGTCGTTGACCGCCTCGACGACCTCTTCGAGGGTCAGGCCGGCTTCCAGGTGCTGCTCGGGCGCGTAGCGGATCTCGGCGTACACGACGCCGTCCTCGGCCAGGTCCTCGGCGCACTCGGCGGCGACCCGGGTGATGGCCGCCTTCGTCTGCATGACGGCGCAGGTGTGCGCGAACGTCTCCAGGTAGCGCTCGAGGGAGCCGGAGTCGGCGGCTTCCCGGAACCAGATGCCGAGCTTGTCGGCGTCGGTCTCGGGGAGGTGGTCGTAGCCGACCTCGCGGGCCAGCTCGATGATCGTCCCGGGGCGCAGACCACCGTCGAGGTGGTCGTGCAGGAGCACCTTCGGGGAGCGGCGGATCTGATCCGGCGTGGGCAGGTTGGGGGTCTCGCTCGTCATCTGGGCACTCTAGCTCCTACGCGCGTAGAGCGACGCGTTGACGGCCGGTCGATACACAACATTGACTTCCGGGGCGGTCAGCTTGGCCGGACTGTGGTGTAGACGCCCGCCGGTCTGAGACTGTTTCGTCATGGCACAGCATGCGCCGCCGGCGCGCGGGGCCCGTCTGGGGCGGGCGGTCGGCGCGAACGGCTCGGGCTCGACGGTCGGCACGGTCAGCACGGTCAGCGGGGTGGTGCTCCTGCTTCCCGGAGCGTCCAGATGGTCCCCCGGTCCGGTACGGCCGCTCGCGCGGGCACTGGCCCGGGCGGGCGCGGCGGACGGGCTGGTCGCGCACGCGGTCCTGCACTGCGGGGCCTCCCGCGCCGAAGGTGCGGGGTGGGCGGCGGACGAGGTGGTGCGCCGGTACGGGGACGTGCCGGTGTGCCTGGCCGGCTACGACGCGGGCGGCCGGGCGGCGCTCGCGGCGGCGGGGCACGATGCCGTCAACTCCGTGCTGGCGCTGGCCCCTTGTCTCGCGGAGCCGTCCGTCGGCGGGTCGCCGGAACCGGTGAAGCAGCTCTTAGGGCGCCGGGTGCTGATCGTGCACGGCACCAACGACGCGCACAGCGACCCGGAGCTGTCCTTCCGGTTCGCGACCCGAGCGAAAAAGGCCAATCGCGAGACGTGCCGGTTTGAAGTGCACTCCGATGGGCACCGCCTGCGCGAGCACCAGGCGGAGGTCGTCGCGCTGTCGGTGGACTTCGTCCTCGGCTCGATGTTCTCGGGCCGCTACTCCCGCCCCGTGACCGACGCACTGGCGGCTCCGCCGCCGCTGGGCCTGCGCATGCCGCTGGCCTCGGGATTCGGCCGCTCGCTGCGCACCGCGCCGGGCCGCTAGGGCGTCTCTGACCACCGCCGACCGTCCGCGTTACCCGGAGTTCGGCCCCCGTTCGCACGGGAGCGGGGACCCGGGGTGTCCAGCAGTTGGTCACGCGGCGGGGACTTCCCATGCCAAATGCGCGACAACCGGTCTACCGAAGGTAACTCAAACGATTCCGAGCCGTGAACTGGAGTGAATTACTGGCCAGTAGGTGATCACAATGGGCCAGGGTGCACCGGGGGGGTGCCTTGTTTCAGAGGGAGTCGAAGTGCATCAGGCCGTGTTCAGATTGCTCGGACCACTGGAGGTGCAGGTAGGCGGGGAAGCACTGCGGATCGGAGGAGCACGCCAGCGCACCGTCCTGACCATGCTGCTGCTCGCATCCTGCCGGGTCGTCTCGGTGGACGCCCTGATCGAAGCCGTCTGGCCGAACGGCGCACCGACGACCGCCCGCAACCAGATCGCCATCTGTGTCGCCGGACTGCGCAAGGTCTTCAAGGACACGGTCGGGGTGAACGAGCTGATCCTGACCTCGCACCCCGGATACATCCTCAACCCGCTGGAACACCGCATCGACGCGGTCGACTTCCAGGACCGCGTGGGCCAGGCCCGCGAACTCGCCCGCGGCGGCCAGGCGGCCGAGGCCTGCGAGGTGTTCTCCGAGGCACTGTCGCTGTGGCGCGGCCGGGCCATGGACGGGGTCACCGGGCACCACGTCGAGCAGGAGGCCGTCCGGCTGGAGGAACTGCGCCTCGACGTCCACGAGGAGTACGCCGGCCTGCAGCTCCAGCTGGGCCGCCACCACACCCTCATCCCGGCGCTGACCGCGCTCGTGGCGGAACACCCGCTGCGCGAACAGGCCCGCGCCCACCTGATCCTGGCGAACTACCGCGCGGGCCGCCGCGCCGACGCCCTGAACGTCTTCCGCGAGGGCCGCCGCCTGCTGGTCGACGAGCTGGGCATCGAGCCCGGACCGGCCCTGCAGGGCCTGCACGACCTGGTCCTCCAGGACTCGCCGGAGCTCTCGCAGCCCGCGACCCAGCTCGCCCAGCCGATGGCGGCGAACGTGCCGGCCCAACTGCCCGGGGACTCCGCCTCCTTCACCGGCCGGATCAAGGAACTCAGCTCCATGGACCGGATGCTCGACGAGCGCCTGGGCCAGTCGCCGCTGACCATCGCCGCGATCAGCGGGATAGGAGGCGTCGGCAAGACCGCCCTCGCGGTGCGCTGGGCGAACAACGTCGCGGCCCGCTTCCCCGACGGCCAGCTCTTCACCGACCTGCGCGGGTACGACGAGAAGGACGATCCCGTCCCGCCCGCCACCACCCTCGACCGCTTCCTGCGCGCCCTCGGGGTGCCCGCCCAGCAGATCCCCGCCGACCCCGGCGACCGCGCCGCGCTCTACCGCAGCGTGCTCGGCGGCAAGCGCGTCCTGATCGTCCTGGACAACGCCCGCTCCTTCCAGCAGATCCGCCCGCTGCTGCCCGGCAACGGCCGCTGCTGCGTGCTGATCACCGGCCGCGACGTCATGGGCGAGATGATCGGCGATTACGCCGTCCTGCAGATCGGGCTCCAGTCCATGGACCCCGAGGAGGCCGCCGCGCTGCTCGGCGAAGTGGCCGGCGACCACCGGATCGGCGCCGACCCGGCCTCCACCGCGCGCCTCGGCGAACTGTGCGACCGGCTGCCGCTCGCCCTGCGCATCGCGGGCGCCCGGCTCGCGGCCAAGCCGCACTGGTCGGTACGCAGCCTCGTGAGCCGGCTGGAGAACCAGCGCCGCAGACTGGACGAACTGAGCCCCGGCGAGGGCGGCGTACGGGCCGGCTTCCGGCTCAGCTACCGCGATCTGTCGGCCGCCGCACGCCAGCTCTACCGGCGGGTCGGCCTGCTCAACGTGCCCGACTTCGCCGCCTGGGTGGGCGCCGCGCTGATCGACGCCGACCAGATGGACGCGGAGAACCTCCTGGAGCAGCTGGTCGACGCCCAGCTGCTGGAGGTGGCCACCGCCTCCGGGCCGGTCACCCGCTACCGGTTCCAGGACCTGCTGCGGCTCTTCGCCTGGGAGATGGCCCAGGCCGAGGAGACCCAGGAGGAGCGCGGGGCCGCGCTGGAGCGGGCGTACGGCGGCTGGCTGGCGCTGGCCGACGCCGCCCGGCTGCTGACGTACGGCGGTGATGCCGCCATCAGCTACGGCCAGGTGGAGCGGATGGCCTTAGACCCGGAGCTGATGGAGGAACTGCTCGCGGACCCGATGGAGTGGTTCGAGTCCGAGCGCAGCGCCCTCACCGACGTGATCGAGCAGGCCGCCGGCTCGGAGCGCTCCGCCTACGCGTGGGCCCTGACCCAGAACAGCACCCCGCTCTTCGAGGTCCGCAACTACTGGGAGGACTGGCGCTCCTGCGCCGAGCATTCGCTGCGCGCCGCGGAACTGGCCGGCGACCGGCTCGGCGAGGCCGCCATGCTCCGCTCGTTGGGCACGCTGGCGATCTACCGGCGCGACTACCGCGAGGCCTGGGGCTGGCTGACCCGGGCGGCGCCGCTGTGGGACCAGCTCGGCGAGGTGCACGGCAAGGCCCTGGCCCTGCGCAGCCTGGCGCTGTGCGCGCGGTTCTTCGGCGACCTGGAGGGCGCGGCGCGCGATGCCCGGGAGTCCCTGGAGTGCTTCCGGGAGGCGGGTGACGGAGCCGGCGAGTCGCACGTGATGGGCCTGCTGGCCCAGGTGGAGATGGAGCGGGGCAACCTCGCCGTCGGCATCGCCCTGTGCACCGAGGCCATCGCCAAGAGCCGGGAGGCCGGCAGCGTACGGGGCGAGAACCAGAACACGTACCGGCTGGCCGAGGCGCTGCTGCGGCTCGGCGACCTCACGAAGGCCGAGCAGACCTGCGCGACGGTGCTGCGGCTCACCCGCGAGGGCGGGGACCGGCTCGGCGAGGCGTACGCGCTGCGCGGGATCGGCGAGGCGCGCTGGCGTCAGGGCCGGTCAGCGGACGCCGAGGCGGTGCTGGCGGAGGCGCTGGTGGCCGCGCGGGAGGTGCAGGACCGGTTCCTCCAGGCGCGGATATCGCTCGACCTGGCCTGCGCGCTGGCGCTGCGCGGGGAGGCGCGGGCGCGGGAGCCGCTCGGTCTGGCGCTGGAGGCGTTCACGGAGCTGGGCGCGGCCGAGTGGCAGCGGCGGGCCGAGGAGATGGCGCGGGCCGTGGACCTCGCGGACCCGCCGGGGCTGACCCCGCAGGGGCTGGCCGCGCTGCTGGAGGGCTGACCGGCCTGCGGGCGCGCCGTACACGGGGCGAGGGGCCACGAGGCGAGGGGCCCCGGGGCGGCCCCGCGGGGGGCCCCGGGCCCAGGGGCCAACCGGGCGGTGGTAAGCAGCAGGGGGGAGCAAA
>NZ_JBHWVM010000103.1:0-23636 GCF_042736805.1 Streptomyces sp. NPDC060031 | reverse complement strand
CCCCGTTCAACCGGAGCTTCGTTGCGTACGTGACGGGCGGCCCGACTACCTGACCTGCGAACTCACGCGATCATCAGGACTTTGAAACGCCCCTGCTTCGCCGCCATGGCGGGATGGCAAGCCTGGAAGAGGATGATCGGGCGGCCACTGGACTTGTCCGTATACGGCGGTATGTCGTTCCGTGCTTATCCTGACAGCACGCAGCCGGGTCGTTTCGTCTATTTCGGCGGGCTTCCGGATTACGAAGAAATGACTTTCATGAAGCGATATCTCCGGCCTGGAGACGGGTTTATCGACGGCGGTGCCAACGAAGGAATGTTCACCTTGCTCGCCGCCCAGCTCGTGGGGCCAAGCGGAGCCGTACACGCCTTCGAGGCCGTGCCCGCGTTTGCGAAACGGCTGCAGAACAACGTCGACGTGAATTCCCTGCGTTGTGTGACGGTCCATGAAATGGCAATCGGAGCCGAGCAGGGCACCGTGTCGTTCGTCGTGAGGGGCTCTGGTTCACGCATCCGGACCGAGGCCGACAGCGACAGCGACAGCGCCGTGCAAGTGAGGCTCGGCCGGCTCGACGACACCCTGCCCGAACGCTCCTTCGCTATGGGCAAGCTCGACGTCGAAGGCACGGAACACCTGGCCCTCCGAGGTGCAGACCGACTCATCGCCCGGGGCGAGCCGGCGGTGTGGATGCTCGAACTCGTCGACAAGTTCCTCCACCGCTTCGGCTCCACGACCCGTGAGGTCCGTCGGTGGCTCGGTGACCACGATTACGACATCGTGCTCTACGACCCGGACCGCAACCGGCTCGTCCCAGCGCCGGATCATCTCGCCGCGGGGCCTGATGTACTGGCTGTATGCCGCCGCCGACGGCCAGATGTGGAAGCGCGGCTCGCCACTGCGGCCTGACACGGAAAGGGAAGAACCCGAATCCGGTATTGCCGCTTCGCTCCACCGTGCGGACGCATCACGAAAATTCCTGAGAATGTCTAAACCGGAAAAGTAGCCCAGGTCGGTAAGAATGGGGTGTCTAATTCACTGGTGACGGCCCGCAACTGCCCGGCGCAGTGCGAGCTGTGGCGACGGAAGGGAATCCGTGATGAGTGCGGCTCATTGCATCGAACGCGCGGTTGTGACCGGGGCGGCGGGCTTCATCGGCTCCCATGTCGTAGAGGCCCTGCTGCAACGCGGGGCCACCGTTCTCGGCGTCGACCGGCGCTCGCCCCGCGACAACGCCTTGGCGGCGGAGAACCTCAAGGGCGTAATGGGACACCCAGGTTTCAGCCTGGTCCAGGGCGACCTCGTGACAGACGAGCTCAAACCCTGGGTCCACGCCGCGGACGCCGTGTTTCACCTCGCGGCCATTCCGGGCGTCCGGCCGTCGTGGGGGGACGGCTTCGGCGAGTACCTCGCCTGCAACGTACTGGCGACGCAGCGGTTGATGGACGCATGCCAGTCCTCGGGTGTCCGCCGCCTCGTCCTCGCCTCGTCCTCCAGCGTCTACGGGGACGCCGTCGGCAGGGGCCCCCTGCGCGAGGAGGACGCCACCGCTCCTCTGTCACCGTACGGGGTGACCAAGCTCGCGGCCGAACGTCTTGCTCTCGCCTACGCGCTAGCCCCGGCAAGCCCCACGAGCGTGGTCGCGCTGCGCTACTTCACGGTGTACGGCCCCCGGCAGCGGCCGGACATGGCTATCGGCCGGATGTTGCGCGGAATCCTCACGGGAGAGCCGCTGCAGCTTTACGGGGACGGCCACCAGCGCCGGGACTTCACCTTCGTCACGGACGCCGTGGCAGCCACTGTCGCCGCAGCGACCGCAGATGCCACCGCGGAGGCGGTCAACGTGGGCGGAGGGGACAGCGTATCGGTGCTCGACGTGCTCAGGAGGATCGCCGACATCACCGGGGCGGAGGTTCCGGTGCGCGACGACATCCACCAGCCAGGCGATGTGCAGGTGACCGAAGCGAATCTCACGAAGGCACGTGAGCTGCTCGGTTACGTCCCCACGATCACGTTGACCGAGGGGATCGAGCGCCAGTGGAAATGGCTGTCCACCCGTTCCCGCGGCCCTCTCCACGACGCGGCTGCCGTGACGGCGTGACACGGAGAGCGGTGGGCGGCATGCGCGTCTTCCTTGATGTCGGCGGACACTACGGCGAGTCCCTTGACGTTGCCCTCGACCCCCGCTGGGGCTTCGAGAAGATCTACTCGTTCGAGCCGGCGGAACCCTGCCAGCGCATTCTCCGGGGGTTCCGCGACTCACGGGTGCACATCGTGCCGGCCGGCCTGTCCAGCAGGACAGGGCAGGCGACCCTGTTCGGGGCGGGTCTGCTCGGAGCGAGTGTGTATGCCGACAAGGGCGAGTTGGGCGACGGGCACGTCCGGGCGGAGACCATCGCCCTGCTGCGCGCCACGGACTGGCTGCGGGCGAACACGTCGGCCGACGACGAGATCTACCTCAAGCTCAACTGCGAAGGCAGCGAGTGCGACGTACTCGAGGACCTCCTGGACAGCGGCGTGATCAGCCGGCTGCGGAGCATCTACGTCGACTTCGACGTCCGCAAGATCCCCAGCCAGGCCCATCGGCACGCGATCGTGGAGGACAGACTGCGACACCACAGCCCGAGGTTCGTCACGCCCGATTCCCTGAAGAGTCACGGAGGCGGCGCCGCGGTGCGGGAGTGGCTCGTCCTGGTGAGCCCGCATTCGCCCGCCGCGGCGAGCACGGTGCGCTACCGTCTCGGACTCCACCGCCCGCCCTACATCTGGGCCACGCACGCCGCGCGGGCCGCGCTGCCGCGACCCGTCTACGCGCTCGCAGCGCGCCGCTTCGGCGCCCAGGCCCGGCAACGGACCGGGGCCGACCGCGGCTGATCCGAGCGGGGGCGCCGCCGCGCATGTGGCCGGCGGCCCACCCTCACAGCAGCGCGTGGAGCATCGCGGCCACGCGCTCAGGGGAGAATTCACGCTGCGCCCGGTGGCGCAACCGCAGCCCCAGCTCGCACCGGTCGGCATGGGGAACAGCCGCCAGAGACCGAAGGTGCCCGGCCAGCGCGTCGAGGTCACCGACCGGCGCCACATAGGGGTAGTCGGCACCCACCACGTCCACCGAACCGCCTGCATCGGTCGTCACCACCGGTGTGCCCGAGGCCATCGCCTCCAGCAGCACCCGCGGGAAGCCCTCCTCGTAGCTCGGCATGACGACGACGTCCGCCGCCGCGTACAGCCGGGGCAGGTCGCGATTGGGAACGGAGCCCAGCAGCTGCATGCGTCCGCTCCTCGCCGGGTCGGCTGCCTCGCGTTCCAGGCGGGGCCGATCCGGGCCGTCCCCGGCGACCACGAGCCGGACCTGGAGGCCGCAGTCGCGGACCTGCGGGGCCGAAGCGACCGCGTCCAGCAGGGGTGCGAGGAGGGTGACTCCCTTGCGATACGACAGCCGGTGCACGAAGAGCACAATGAACTCCTGCTCATCCCAGCCGAGTTCGGTCCGCGCCCCGTCGCGTGCGGCCTCGTCCAGGGGGGCGAAGCGCTCGGCGTCGACGTCGTTGTAGAGCAGCCGCATCCGTTGGCTCGGCACGCCCCACACCCCGGCCATCAGCGGCACCATGGTCTCCGGTCCGGTCACCAGGCAGTGCACGAGCCGCGCCGTAAGCAGGTTGACGAACTCATGGGCCCTGAGTCGCAAGGTCCTGGGTTGCTCCGGACTCCGTACGTCGGGCAGACCGCTGCGCCAGAGCAGGATGCGGTGGCGGTACAGCGGGTAGGTCAGGATCAGGACGATAACGAAGAGGGTGGAGTAGCGCAGGAAGTAGGTCCGGTAGCCGGCGCGAGACAGGCGGTGGACCGTGAGCGCGGTGCCCAGCATCCGGCCGATCCGGTGCCGGCCGGGTACGCGCATCAGGAGACGGACCCCGGCGAGTTGTGCCGGAGGATTGCCGCGCTCCACAGCGGCCGCGACGTCGACACGCTGTCCCAGAGCCGCCAGCAACGCCGGGATGTGTGCGAAGTGTTCGGACTCGTCTTCAGACAGGTGGGGCACCACATAGACGAGCCGCGGGCGCGAACCGGGCTGGGCGGAGTCCGGTTCGCTGTGTGTCCTGCCCTGCATCACGGCGGCCATCTAACCCACCTGCTGCGGGAGCTGTTCAGCGCGCCGCTGCGGAACGCCCGGCAACCGCATCGCCCCCGTGATCTTTCTCGAGTCGAACAGGAAGACCGGGCGTTGCCGGTGGCGCCCGCAGAAGTCCAGGAAGGCCCTGCTGCAGTTGACGTCGTCGCTCGCGAAGATGCTGCTCTGGGTCATCCTGGGCCAAGCCTGCCCGTACTCGAACATCTGCGGAAGATACAGATGGTCGCTGTCGTGGAAGAACAAATCGATGGACCCCACGCGCTCCAGCGCCCGGCTGAAGCATGCCGCGGGGTCCTTCGGGTCGAGGATCTCCAGCTGCCACTGCGGGTGTTCGCCGACCAGCCGGCCTGCGGTGTGATTGACGTCGAAGCTGTGCAGCACCCCTGAGCCATTGCGCTCGAGTGCGGCGAGAATCAGCCATGAGGATCGGCCGTCGGCCACACCGGTCTCCACCACTGACTGAGGCTTGAGCAGCCGGCTCAGTCCGTACAGCACGGCGCTGGTCTCCGCTTCCACGCCGTGAGTCCGGGGGTAGCAGAGCGCCGTGTCGGCGTAACGGGCGGTCAGTTCTTGGGTGACCTCCCCGTACTCGCCCAGGACGCGCTCGATCTCTGTTGCTTCCCAGCCCAGTTCCCGCAAAAATCCCGGCGCCGACGTGGTCAGCTTCCCTCCGGAGCGGGTGAAGTCCATGATGCTCGGCGCCGTGTACCGCCGGATGCCGGTTCCGAGGGTACGCATGGCGACGTACCCGCCCAGCACTGACGCCACAGGCCTCATTCCAGAGTGCCTGACCCAACGACGAACGGTCGATACTCGGCTCACGGCGCCCTCCTCAGTGTTACCTAGTGTCTGCGCCACATAACGTATCGGGTCAAACCGGGTTTATCCCCTACAACACGGGGCGCTGGAGAGTCAGTCGACGCTGACGTCCGGAAAAGTGCGGCCGGCATGCCGATGTTGGTGTCAGCGTTGGGTCGCCAGGACGCAGTCGCGTACCAAGGCCAGTTGAGTTGCGTCCCGAGCAGCAGGTCGAACTCTTCGAGGGGATGAGCCGAGGGGCGTCAGAGGCTGGGGACGGCGTTCCCCGGCGGCGGCCGGTCACGCTTCAGCGGCTCCTTCCAGACCGGGAGCAGCTGCGGCGGGATCCAGACGGAATGAAGGCCGCGCTCCTTCAGCGCGCCGCGTCCCGGCACGGTTGCCCCTTCTCAGCATGTCTGAACCGGATATATCGCATCGAGAGTAAAGAATGGGGCCGATGCTCGTCACCGAAGACCTGAAGAGCGGGGTACACGACGGCCCCCACCCGAGAACGGAGGTCCGGGTGCACGAGGACGTGGAACGCGCGACCCGGCGCACCGACCACGTCCCGGCCACGCTCCGGCCGCGCCCCGACAGGTGGCGGCATGAGAGCAGGAGCAGCGACGGACTTGCGTATCTTCACCGCCGTACGCGGGCGGCCTCCGTTGCCCGAATGGCACTGCCGGGGTCCGTCTACGAGCAGGCCGCACGACGTGTCGGCGCCCAAGCGCGCCCGGACACACAGCGCCTGAGACCACCAAAGGAAGCAGCAGGCCGTGGCGATTCATAAGGGGCTGGTGCCGTGAGGTGGCTACGGGCATGCGCCAACATTCCCCCTCGGCTGCGCGGCGCACGCATCGGAACGGGGTCGTACATCTCTCCGCGCGCAGTGATCCAGGAGCATGCCCGCATCGCCATCGGGCAGCGGACCCTGGTCGGCCGCCACGTGGAGCTGGTCCCGCAGGGCGGTTCCATCACGATCGGCAGCGATTGCTCACTGAACAACCACGTCGTCCTCTACGGCGCCGGCGGGATCACCGTGCAGGACGGGTGCCGCATCGCGACCGGCGTCGTCATCGTCGCCTTCAACCACGGGGTCGACGACCTCTCCCTCCCCATCCGCTGCCAGCCGATCACGGCCCGAGGCGTCGTCGTCGAGAACGACGTGTGGATCGGGGCACACTCGATCCTGCTGGACGGGGTGACCGTCGGGTCGGGCAGCGTGATCGGAGCGGGGTCGGTCGTCACACGCGACGTCCCCGAGTACTCCATGGTTGCCGGCAACCCCGCGCGCGTTCTGCGTCGCCGCGGCGTCTCGCAGCGGACGGCGATCGCTACGCCGAAGCCCGGGCCGTGACACGGCGATAGAGGAGGCCGAGCTCCTCGATGTTGGCGGAGAAGGCGTGGACCGCGAGGACTTTTCGGCGTACAGCGGCCAAGTCCTCGGGCCGGGGCGGGGACGCCGCCACCTGGCGCAGACCCTCGGCGAGTGCCCCGGCGCCGGGCGGAACCAGCATGATGCCGGGCCAGCCGGACACAGCAGCCGGAATGCCCCCGACACGGGTCGCGACGACGGGGACGGCCGCGGACGCCGCTTCCAGCAACGTTCTCGGCAGCCCTTCGTCTCTCGACGAAATGACGAAGAGGTCGGCATGCGCGTACTCCTCCCGCACGTCGTCGATGCCGCGCGCTCCGAGAAACGCGACCCTGTCGGCTAGGCCGAGCCGTTCGGCAAGGGCCACGAGCCTCGCCTTCTCGGGACCGTCACCGACGATGCGCAGCCGGGCCGTGGGAACTGTCTCGAGCAGCGTGGCCAGCGCCGTCAGGAGGATGTCGTACCCCTTGGACGGCACGAGCCGGCCAACCGCGAGGAGGGACAGACCGGGTCCGGCCAGCGGCGGGAAGGTGCGGACCGGCGGATCCTCCCAGACAGGCTGGAGCCGCGGCGGCACAAGAGCGGACGGGATGCCGCGCCGCGACAACGCGTCGGCCATCGACTGGGCCACCACTCTGCGCTCGGTGGCTCGTCGGGCGAACGCGACGACGGACCGTTCGAGGACGGCCTTCCGCCATCGGCCGAGTGAGGCGGCCGGCAGGCCGAGATAGTCGCCGTGGACGTCCATGAGCCAGGGCCGCCTGACGACCAGCGACACGGTCCAGGCCGCCAGCCAGCCCCACGGCTCCGCCCCGTTGAGGACGACGGTCTCGCCCCTGCGGGCTGCCGCACGCGCGAGGCGCACCCCGAGACGGACCGATCCGGCCACCCAGAGCAGAGACTGCGGCCCCGGGCGGCGCGGGTGCCGTACCACGTGCATCGAGCCCCGGTCGCACTCCAGGTGCGGGCCCGCCCAGATGCACCAGGCGTGACCGAGCCGGTCGGCCAGCGCGTTCCACGATCGGAAGTCGGCGGAGTCCTCGACGCCGCGCTGCCGGTGGCCCGAGATGGTCACGACGGTGATGCGCTGCCGTTCCATCGGGAGGGTGGAGTGGGTGGTCATCACACGTCCTGGAGCCGGTAGCGGGTCAGCAGGGGCGCCAGCTCGGCCGGGGGGACCCGAGACCAGGCGTCGACGGCCGACAGACGCGGTACGAAGGGATCGCAGCCCTGGGCGTACGTCGGATGGTCGAAGTCGAAGAAGCGCACGGTGATCCCGTGCTCGGCGAAGGCGTCAAGGTCTAGGTAGTCGCGCCCCGAGGGCCCGGCGAGGTACTCGTCGGCGCCTACCGCCCGGCACAGATTGAGGATCAGTTCGGACTTGGTCCCGGTGGCGTCGAGCTCGGAAGAACGAGCCGTCGGCACCTTGACGTCGAACTGTGACAGCATCCAGTCCGCGAGGTCGAGGTTGAGGTCGGCCAGGGAGCCGCCGGGCGGTGCCGCATCGATCACCGACAGCAGGTCGTCGATACGGTCCACTCCCCGGGTCCCGGACACCGCCTGGATCAGTCGTCCACGGTAGCGCCGCCGCCAGGATGGCATCTCGCAGATCGGCACATCGCAGATCCGCGTGCCGAACGGGGCGGTCACCGGAACGGTCAACCAGGTGGGCCGGCCGTCCAGCAGGACCCGGTTGCGGTTCTGGAAGTAGTTCTTCCGGTACGGCACGGCGTCGAGAACGATCCACAGGTCCGACGCGGCGACCTTGGCCAGGAGGCCGAGCCACGGCAGGTGCTCGGGCTGGTGGATGGTGACCCTCATGCAAGCACGCCTTCCAGTCGGGACACCTCGAACGCCTCGCCGTACCGGGCACGCATCTCGTAGCCGCGGTATCGGGAGCGGGCCTCGACGCCTTCGATCCACTGCTCCCCGTACTTGGTGTATTCGGACTTGTGCTGACGCAGGGCCTGCAGCTTCTTCTCGATGGTGTCGTCGATGTTGATGTAGAGCTGCGGGCGGAAGCCGACGTAGCTGCGCCCCGACGGGGTGATGGGCTCGTACATGACGACGGAGTTGTAATACCGGCTCGCCGCGATGGTGGCGAGCGCGGTGTTGGCATGAGACCGATGGGTATCGAACGGCCAGTGTGTGAAGACCATCGTCGGGCAGAAGTCGTCGACGACCTTGTTGATCGACTCCACGACGGTCGAGTGGTTCTCCACGTCCTTGGCGGGGAACGAGAGAACGTCGATCTCCTTGACCCCGAGAGTGGCGGCGGCTTCCCTGCCCTCTGTGACCGCCACGTCGGCGTCGCGGAAGTGGCTCCCGTCGTAGCTGGTGTAGTCCGATGGGCTCATCACCAGGAAACGCACCCGTGCTCCTGCCTCCACGAGACGAGCAGCGGTCCCTCCGGCCGCCAGCTCGATGTCGTCGAGGTGAGCCCCCACAAACAGGCTGCGCTCAAACATTGGGTTGCTGCAGAACATCACGTCGTCCTCTCGGTAAACAGTCACCGATGGAGTGGGGTGCCAGCCGCCAAGGACAACTTGCCTTCCGGCGTCGTGCCAGTGACGCGGAAGCCCGCACGTGCGTACAGGTCAAGTGCCGGCTGGTTGCGGGGGTCGCAGATGAGAGTGACGATGCCGGGCCTTCGCGCCAGGAGGAGGGCGAGCAGCCGAGAAGCGATACCGGTGCCCTGGTGACGAGGGTCGGTAGCCACGCGGTGAATGTGCGCGCCCTCGGGACGCCGGGAGGCGATCACGAATCCGACCGGCTCCCCGCGCACGGTCGCGACGAGGCTCAGCTCGCGCTTTCCGGGAAGTTGCCGGGCGAAGTTCTCGGCCTGCCACGGGCCGGTGTCGTAGTGGCTGCTCGCCCGGTGCACGCGCTGCTCCAACTCGACTAGCCGGGCGAGCAGTTCGTCGACGACATCACCCAGGCGATGCAGGTCTCGGACGGGCTGCCGGACGGCTGCCGTCCCCTTCGTACTGTGCATCCAAGTCCCTCGAGGTCGCGGCTTTCGCATGAGCGTCGCAGGGCGGAGGCCGCAGGAGGCGTCGGCGAGCCGATCCGGGCACATCAGTACCTCCGACGGCCTATTGGGGACGCGGGCTCCCGCGTGCCGCATACACAGTGCCGCGTCGGCGCGGCCACACTCGGCCCGGTGACATCGCCAAGGACGCGAATGAAGTTGCTGCTCATGGCCAGCGCCGCCGCCGCGATTTCCGTGCCAGTGATCAGCGCGGACCTCGGGGGGCCTCCAGGGGCTGCGCCGGACGGCGCCTCACTGACGGACGTCATGGGCTCGCCGTGGCCGGTGGCGGCGACGTTGGTGGCCCTGGCCACGCTCGGGATGCTCCTGCCGCCCGAGCTCCTGCTGACCGGTGCCGTCGTGCTGGGCCATGGGTTCGGAATCGCCGCTATGCAAGTTCCGGTGGCGGGGCCGCTGCTCATCAGCGACGTGCTGTTGCTTGTCTATCTGCTGCGCGTTGTCGCAGAGCGTGGTACGTCAGCGGAACGCAATGGATCGGTCAACCTGTGGCTCGCACTGTTCCTGGGCTGGTCGTTCCTGGCCACTCTCTACGCAGGCCTGACCGTCACACCCTTGCTCCGGATCGCCGCCTACTCTGCGGTATTCATTCTCCTTTCGCGCCGGTGGGTGGATCGGAGACTCGTCTATCACGGCGTACTGTGCTACGCCCTCGCCAACCTTGTTGGCGGCGTGCTGCTGGGGCAACCGCGGCTCCTCGGGGTGGACATCGGCGACCCCTCTCAGACCGGCGCACTTCTGCTGGCCGCACTGTGCCCACTGCTCACATCCGAACTGCGGTTCAGCGGCAGGTGGTTCGTCGGCGCGGTGCTTTTCTGCGGGATCTTCCTGACGCAGACGCGCGGCGTGTGGTTCGCCACCGTCGTCGTGCTGGTCGTGTGGGCGCAGAAGAAGCTTTCAGCAGTCAGGATCGCCGCTGTTCTCGCCGGTCTCGGGCTGGCAGGGCTGCAGATTGTCGGCTTGGTCACCCAGTGGTTGGGCCTCAACAGCTTCAGCGAGGTTCTCCGTACGCAGAGCGTCGTCAACGGAATCCGCTCCGGCCTGGAGAATCCCGTCTTCGGGAGCGGATGGGGACACGTGTCGTCCATGGACCATTTCCAGGTAGCCGGCTGGAACCCAATCCGACATGTCATGCCGTACAACCTGTTCGTCAATGTGTTTGCCTCGGTGGGTCTGCCCGCACTGCTGGCGCTCGCGTTGTTCCTGGGAGCGCTGCTCCGGCGCCTCGCATGCCGACGTGACGCACCTTTGCTGTTCACGGTCGCCGTACTCGCCATGTCCTTGACGGAAATGACCCTGTACGCGGGGTCGACGCTGACGCTGATTTTCTTCGTCTATGCGGGCATGGGGCTCGGCCCGGCAGTGCCGACGGATAGGGGCATCGTCAGGATGCGAAACCCAACCACTGGGCCCAGGCTGACCGCACTCAGGGCCGACAAACCGGGCCGTACGGAGGCCGGTGTCAGGCGCAAAGCATCTGCCACGATGTGACGGACGTGTAGGCCATAGGTGTCTCCTCGCCGGGCAGGCGGCGCGTCGTCGTCGTCGCTTCCTCCTGTCGGGTCACCATCAGTGCGCGTCGCGAGCACGTATCAGTGCCCGACTCAGCGATCGGCCAGGAACGCGGTGAGGCTGAATGGTGATTGCCCGAGGTCACACCCACGATGCCGCTCCCTCCCGGATCCGGGTGATGAGGGTCATCGCCCGGATGAACGTGGGCGGTCCGGCCCTCCAGGTCTCCACACTCATGGGGGGGCTCGACAGCGAGCTTTTCGACCACCGGCTCTTCGCAGGCTTCGTCGGCCCGGACGAGGCCGATTACGTGGAGCAGCGGGCCCCGCATGTGCAGGTCTGCCCGGTGCCAACCCTGGGCCGGGCCGTACGGCCCACCGATGATCTGCGTGCCCTGTCGGCACTGACCGCCGCCATGCGCCGGTTCCGGCCGCACATCGTGCACACGCACACCGCCAAGGCGGGAGCACTCGGGCGGATGGCGGCCGTGCTCGCGCGGGTGCCGGTTCGCGTGCACACCTTCCACGGCCACCTCCTGCAGGGCTACTTCTCACCGGCGAAGACCCGCCTGGTGGTGCAGGCCGAGCGCAGCCTTGCGACCGTCACCGACCGGCTGGTGGCAGTGGGACACAGCGTCCGCGACGACCTCTTGGCCGCCGGCATCGGCCGCCCCGGGCAGTACGCCGTGGTGCCGCCTGGCACCACGCCGGCCGCTGCTCCGGGCCGCTCGGAGGCGCGCAGACAGCTCGGCCTCCCGGAGGACAGCCTCGTCGTGGCCTATGTCGGGCGGGTGACCAGGATCAAACGGCCCGACCGGTTCCTGTCGGTGGCCCGAGAGGTGCGTCACACGTTTCCGGCCGCTCGATTCCTGGTGTGCGGGGCGGGAGACCTGCACGGCGATCTGGAAGCGGCCGGCGATCTGCGCGACTCGCTCCACCTACTGGGCTGGCGCGCCGACGTGGAGACCGTCTACGCCGCCTCGGACATGGTGCTGCTCACATCGGACAACGAGGGTATGCCGGTCAGTCTCATCGAGGCGGGGCTGGCGGGGGTGCCGGCCGTAGCAACGAACGTGGGCAGCGTGGCAGAGGTGGTCCAGGACGGGCAGACCGGGCTCCTGGCCCGGCGCGACGCAGACGACCTCACCCGCCACACCGTCAGGCTCCTTGGCGACGACGTGCTCCGCCGCCGGATGGGCGAGCAGGCCCGCGCCTGGACGGCGCGGCACTTCGGGGCCGAGCGCCTGGTGCAGGACACCCACGACCTTTATGCCTCCATCGCCGTGGCACGCGGCTGGTGGCCGAGCCCCCACTGAAAGGCGCGAACCGTTGAACGTCGTAGTGACCGGAGGCGCCGGGTTCATCGGAGCGAACCTGTGCCGTGAACTGACCTCCCACCCTTCCATCGGCAGGGTCGTCGCCCTGGACGACCTGAGTACCGGTACAGCGGCCAATCTCGCGGGCACGGACGTGGAGCTGGTCGAGGGCAGCATCCTCGACCGCGACCTGCTCGAGGGCATGGTGGCAGGGGCCGACGCCGTGGTCCATCTGGCCGCGCGGCCGTCCGTGCCGCGTTCCCTGGCGGATCCGTTCGCCAGCCACGAAGTCAACGCCACCGGAACTATGCGCGTCCTCGAAGCGTGCCGCCGCGGAAACACACACCTGGTCGCCGCGTCCTCGTCGTCGGTGTACGGCTCGGTCGCCGACCTGCCCAAGCACGAGGATCTGCCGACGCGTCCCCTCAGCCCGTACGCCGCCAGCAAGCTCGCCACCGAGGCCTATGCGCTCGCCTACGGATCGGCTTTCGGCCTTCCGGCCCTCGCTCTCCGCTTCTTCAACGTCTATGGCCCGCTGCAGCCTGCCGGACACGCCTACGCAGCCGTCGTTCCGGCCTTCATCGACGCGGCGCTACGCGGTCAGCCGCTGACGGTCTTCGGCGACGGCCACCAGACCCGCGACTTCACCTACGTCGGAACGGTCGCCCGGGTACTCGCCGACGCCGTTCTGCGGAAAGTCACGAGTACGAGCCCCGTCAACCTGGCCTTCGGCACCCGGATCAGCGTCCTGGAACTCGCCCATCACCTCGCCAAGACGCTGGAGCTGGCGATCGACATCCGCCACGAGGACCCCCGCCGCGGCGACGTGCGCGACTCGCAGGCCGATGACGGGCTGCTCCGCAGTCTCTTCCCGGGTCTCGCGACGGTTCCGCTGGAAGAGGGGCTGGCCGAGACCGTCCGGTGGTTCCGCTCCCTGCCGGCGTACGCGTAGCGGAGCCGCAGTGCGGCCCCGCGGGCGGGAACTCAGTGGTCTCCCCCGCAGGCCGCGCCGACGTCATGGACTCGGGAGCTCCCCACCGGGCCCCGCCCGGCCTGGACACCCGGATCCGACATCGACCGGGTGAGGCACCTCAGCACGATGAACCAGCCGGCCGAGCTCAGGACCATGAGGCCCAGATTTCCCCATGCCCAGGCCAGCGTCCTGCCCGACGCACCGGCACAGAAATGGATGACGCCGGCCAGCATCCCGAGCTGACAGACGCCCTCGGCGGTGAGGAAGACCAGCCTGACACCGGGGAAACCCAGAGCCGAGGGCAGCACCTTGGACCAGATCGCCGTGCCACGCAGCGCGGCCCCCGCCAGCATCACCACCGCCGCCGTGGACAGGATCGTGTACTGGGGGCCGTACATCAGGCCGATCAGCAGGCCAAGGAGAAGAACCGCGACCACCACCGCGACCAGTCCGATGGCGCCGACGAGTGCGCTGCAGCGGCGGACATCGCGCATCACCGCCCAGCGGCGCCCATGGGCTCCGGCCCGTGCAAGACGCGGGTAGAGCTGTGACGCCACTGGGTTGACGACGCTCCCGAAGAGACGGCCCGGAGCGCCGGCGATTTTCAGGTACGTCACCAGGGTGGGGCCACCGAGCAGTCCCGCCAGAAGGGAGACGCCGCTGTCCGAGGACAAGGAGACGGATTGTGTCGCCGAACTCTTCACCAGGAAGGGCAACAGGCCTGCCGGCATCGGAGCGGGGCCGTCAGCGGGAGGGCCGCACGCCTGCCTGACCTGCCGCCAGGCGATCACGGTGACGGATACGGTGGAAACCAGGCCGGTGATCACGGTGGCCACCAGGTAGCCGCCCGTGCCGGCCGTCATCAATGCCGTCAGCGTCATCAGGAAGCCGAAGACGGCGAGCACCACGCGGATCACTCCGAGCCGCTCGAGCCGGTCGGAGATCGCGAAACCGACCGATGCGCTGCCCCAGGGCGTAGCTGCTCCTGCCGCCAGCACGGCAGGCACGAGCAGCGAAAGCCGTTCAGCGGGGATCCATCCGAAGGCCGCGGCGGCCAGCGCCGCCGCCACGCCCAGGACCGTGGCCAGCAGCCCGGCCCCGATGTCCAGCCGGAGAAGCCGGCAGTACAGCCGGGTTCCGTGACCGGTGCCACGACGCTGTTCCATGGGAACGAACCGCTGCTGCGCGTCCTCGAAGCGCGGATCCCACAGCAGGAACCAGATCGCTGCCATGGCCTGGGTCAGGAGCACCTCCCCCGCCGCAGTGCTGCCGACCAGCCGGACCAGTGTGACGGTGGTGGCGAACGAGAGTGCCGCCTCGATCTGGCTGGCGGCGGTGAGCGAGCCGAAGGTCCTCAGATGCCGTTGCGAGGGCAGGCGCCTCGCCAAGCGCGTGACCCACCTCTCAGGGTCGGTCCCGGCACCTGTGGGATCCAGCGGCGTCGCCGCTGGCGGTGTACCTCTCACCTGCTGCTGCACCTTCTCGTCACTCGGCGGTGTGGCGGGCATCGGTTGCCGTTCTGCCGCAACCGCCCGACGGCCGGTTTGACCTGGCGAAGTCGTCCGACCTCGGCGGATCAGGAGGATCCGGCTGGCATGGATCCTCCCCAGCCCGGGAAGGGCGAGGACGCGCACGGGTCAGAGGATCTCGACACGCTCACCCCGGCAGCGATTGCGCGTGTCAAAAACGTAGGAACCGGCCTCTTCAACGAGTGCGTAGTCGAAGGCATCGTGGTCGGTCGCCACGACGACCACGTCGGCCGCCTGGACCTCCGCCTCGGTGACTTCGACTCGGGTGATCTCCGGAGGAACGAGGTACGAGTCGGTGTGCGGCTCCGCCACCACCAGCCGGGCCCCGAGAGCGAGCAGCGACCGGGCGATGGCGAGGGCCGGCGACTCACGGATGTCGCCCGTGTTCTTCTTGTAGGCCAGACCGAGTTGCAGTACGCGCGAGCCCTTGACCGATTTACCGCGCTCGTTCAGTCCGCGGGTGATCCGCGAGACGGCATGGGACGGCATGTGATCATTGATCTCATTGGCCAAGGCGATGAATCGGAGATCCTGTTTCAGCAGCCTCTTGACCTGCCACGACAGATAGGACGGGTCCACCGGCAGACAGTGTCCGCCCACGCCGGGACCTGGTCTGAACGGCATGAAGCCGAACGGCTTGCTGCTGGCGGCCTCCACGGCCTCCCAGATGTCGGCACCCAACTGTCGGGACACCATGGCCATTTCGTTGACCATCGCAATGTTGACGTGCCGGTAGGTGTTCTCCAGCAGCTTGGTTAGCTCGGCAGTTCGGCACGAACTCACCGGCACAGTCCGCTCAACGATGTCGCCGTAGAATTTCTCGACGCTGCACAGGGACGCGGCGTCGATCCCGGAGATCACCTTGGGCGTGTTCTCCAGGTGCCAGTCGGGGTTGCCCGGGTCGATGCGCTCGGGGCTGTAGCCGAGGTGGAAATCCGCTCCGGCCCTCAGTCCGCTGCCTGCTTCCAGCAGCGGCAGCAGCAGGCTCTCGGTCGTCCCGGGATACGTGGTGGACTCGAGGACCACGGTGGCGCCGGGTGAGATGTGGGGGGCGATGCTCCGACCGGCGCACTCCACGAAACTCAGATCGGGGACGCCCTCACGCAGGGGTGTTGGCACGGTGATGACGCATACGTCGAAACCGTCGATCCCCTCGTAGTCGGTGGTGGCACGGAAGTGGCCGCTGTCCGTGATGGCCATGAGGCGTGCGTCGTCGACGCCTTCGATGTAGGAGTCGCAGCCGCCCAGGCGTTTGACACGCAACTCGTCGGTGTCCACGCCGACGACGGAATATCCCGCCTCGACCGCCCGGACGGCCAGCGGAAGGCCTACGTAGCCCAAGCCTACGACGATCAGGTTGCGCCTGTCGGCGACGCTGCTCTGACGCACCCTCATCACTCCCATTTTTAGGGACCGCAATATGCCATAGGCAATTCACGCACACGCGGCAGCTCCGACGCGCCCCTCCGGGATGTGTCCGACCGACATCACCCTGATTCCGTAACGGCAGACTCGCCGAGCGTTCCGTCATCACCTGACGGACTTCCAATCTCCGCTATTCATCGCATAGGTGAACGTTGGCTCGGCACTGTGATCGAGCTCCCCGGAACCGCGACCCGACCACACCACCCGAACCGGAGTGACGCCGCACATGAATCGTTGTTCGAAGTACCTGGTCACCGGCGGAGCCGGCTTCATCGGCTCCCATCTCGTGGACGCACTACTGGCTGACGGAAACAGCGTGGTGGCCCTCGACAACCTCGCCACGGGACGGCAGGAAAACCTCACCCAGGCGCGGACGAACCCGCGCTTCCGCTTCGTCCACGGGTCCGTGCTGGATGCGCCGCTCGTCGACGAGCTGGTGCACGAATGCAATATTGTCATCCATTTGGCTGCCGCCGTAGGGGTCAAACTCATCGTCGAGCAGCCGCTGAGGTCGTTCATCACGAACACAAAAGGCACCGAGACCGTCATCGAGTCCGCGCAGCGTTACGATCGCAGGATTCTCATCGCCAGCACCTCGGAAATCTACGGGAAGAACTCCTTCGGACCGCTCAGCGAGACCTCCGACCGCATTCTGGGCAGCCCGTCGGTGGCCCGGTGGTCGTACAGCACCGCCAAGGCGGTGGACGAGATCATGGCCTGCCTCTACCACCGGGAGCGCGGGCTGAGGTCGACAGTGGTTCGGTTCTTCAACACCGTGGGACCCCGCCAGAGTCCGGCGTACGGAATGGTCATTCCGCGATTCGCCCGGCAGGCAGTACTCGGGGAACCCCTCACGATCCACGCGGAGGGCAGCCAGAGACGCTGCTTCCTCCATGTCGCCGACGCCGTCGCGGCGCTGCTCCTCCTCCTGGAATATCCCGAGGCAGTCGGAGAGACCTTCAACATCGGCGCGGACGACGAGATCAGCATCGGCGAGCTCGCCAACCGGATCATCGCCCAGGCCAGAAGCGCCTCACCCGTGGAACACCTGTCGTACGCCGAGGCGTATGGACCGGACTTCGAGGACATGGAACGACGCGTCCCTGACACCACGAAACTCCGCGCACTGACGGGCTGGCAACCCCGGCACAGCCTCGCCGACGTGCTCGCCGACGCGATCGCGGACGCCCGTGCGGCAGGGCGCGACACCCCGTCGGCACATATGCCGGCCACCCAGGAGCCACGTCTCCCCGAGACCGGCCGGCTCGTTCCCGAAACCGCTGTGGCGGGACAGTGACCGGCATCGGCGCAGTTGTGCCGCTGGCGGGAGCAGGCGCCGCGGCCCTGCTGCTCGGACTGCTGCTGACGGAACCCATGCGGCGTTTCGCCCTGCGCCATGGGATCACCGACCGTCCCAGCGCGCGCAAGGCGCATACCCGGCCCACGCCCTATCTCGGCGGTGTCGCCGTCGCGTTCGCCACCCTTGGCGTGGCTACGGCCGTCGCACTCGCCCGGGGTGTCTTCGACCCGGTTCTCGCAGTGCTGCTCGGCGGTGCGGCAATCGTGTGCGTTCTCGGGCTCATCGACGATCTGCGCCAGCTGGGCCCAAAGATCCGGCTGTGCGTCGAGGCGTCGGCCGCCACGCTGGTGGTAGTGGTAGGGGGGCAGCCGACCGTCTTCGGCGGCGCGGTCGACGTGGTGCTCGCCGCCCTGTGGATCGTCTTCGTCACGAATGCGTTCAACCTGCTGGACAACATGGACGGCGCAGCGTCATCGCTGTGTGTCGTCATCGGAGGATTCGTCTGCCTCACTGCCCCGGCAGGCGACCCGAGCGGCCTGGGTGTGGTGATGGCGGCCCTGGCCGGGGCCTGTCTCGGTTTCCTGTTCCACAACAGGCATCCGGCACGGATCTTTCTCGGTGACGCGGGCTCACTCTTCCTCGGCTTCACGCTGGCCTCCGCGATGATGGTGTGCCACGTTGACACCGTGGGCCTGTCCGGACCCTCCAGCCTGCTGCTCGCCACCCTGGTACCGACGTTGGACACCGCGCTGGTGATGCTGTCCCGCTACCGGGAGTCGAGGCCCCTGCTGCAAGGCGGCACGGACCACACCGCCCACCGGTTGCGGCGCATGGGCTTGACGGTGCCGCAGGTGGTCCAGACGCTCAGCGCCTTCGCCGTGGCGGGCTGCCTGTCCGCGATGCTGGTGGCCTACGGGTTGATTGCTCCCGGCATCGCGCTCCTCGCCGCCTGCGCAGTGGGGATCGGGGCGGTGTGGCTGCTACTCAAAGTCCCCGCTGTGTCCACCGCTTCGCCGCGCCTCGCGGTCCCGGCCGGGGCCCTGGCCGACGGGGGTGCCCGTACAGCACTCCGGTGGAGACTCGGTGCTGGGTCCAGACTCCGCCACAGGGCGGTCCGGCCGACGGGCGTGCCGCACTCACGGGGAGCCACGAACGCCCCCGCCTTGTCCCCAACAGCGGGCACTCTGGCGGCACCGCAGTGATGCCGTAGAAAAGGCGGCATTCGGGTAATGCTCCCGCGAAAAACGCGCGACCGGGCCAAAGCCGCCTGTTCGGGCGCCACTCAGCACTTATGGTGCTGACCTGCGACGGCGCAAGGCCTCGTCGGCATCGGAAGGCGGCTCGATGACCATGACGCGGATCTGCGAAGTGATCAAGACCCTCGACGTCGGCGGTGCCGAGGTCCTTTTGGTCGAACGTCTGCGCAGGGCGCCCCGGTCCGACCGTGACTACACCGTGGTCTTCCTCCAAGCCGAGACGCAGGAACTGGTGGATGCACTCCGGGACTGCGGAGTGACACTCGTCGATCTCCGGTCCTGTCCGCGGAGGCTGCGCTACCTCGGGCTGCTCCGTGCCGTGCGGCGCCTAGCTCCGGACGTGGTCAATGTGCACTCCCCGTTGCCCGCCGCGGTGCTGCGCCCCGCCCTGCACCTGATGCGCCCGCGCCCGGCACTGATCTCGACGGTGCACTATGTGCGGTGTCACCCGCTGACGAGGCTGCTCGAACGGCCGACGCGGCGCCTTGACGATCTGACGGTGGCCGTCTCACCACAGGTGGCCGCCTCCGCATCCGTGCGGGGCGCTCGCCAGGTCCGTACGCGCATCCACGGGGTGGACGTGGCAGCGCAGCGCAGCTGGGCGCAACGAGCGGACCAGGTGCGGGAGGAGTTCGGGATCCCGGCAGAGGCCTTCGTGCTGGCATTCGTGGCCAACTTCCGTCCGGTGAAGAACCACACGCTGCTGGTTGAAGCAGCCGCTCTGGTACTCGAGCGGCGTCCTGACGCGCTGTTCGTCCTGGCCGGGGACGGCCCTCTGCGCGAGCAGGTGCTCGCGGACATCCGCCGGCGCGGGCTACAGGACCGGATGCCGTATCTAGGACGGATTCGGCAGGCTGGCCGGCTGGTGGCGGCTGCCGACATCCTGGTTCTGGCATCCCACTACGAAGCAATGCCCGTGGTGGTCATGGAGGCACTGGCAGCCGCTGTGCCGGTGGTGGCCACCAGGGTGGGGGGAATCCCCGATCTGGTCCGCGACGGCGACAACGGCATTCTCGTCCAGCCAGGTTCACCACAGCGGCTGGCGGAAGGCATCCTGCGCGCCATGCGGCCCCGGGTTCATTCCGTGCTCGCCGCCCGAGCGCTCGCCGACACTACCTCGGTGGACGTTGCCTCCACTGCCGCATGGTTCGACGACGTCTACGCCGACTTGGCGAGCGGAGCCCGGGAAAGCCGAAGAGACGCCGTCCCGAGGGGAGCACAGGTACGCTAAATCCTCCGCGCCCTCGGTCACCGCTCTGTGGTGCCCGTCGTCAGTCGCCGCACGCCGGGTAGGACTCCACATGAGCCCGCAGCGGTGTGACCAGCGGCTGGCGCCACAGCACGGGCGCATGGTCGCTGATCGGCTCCAGGAGCTGGAGCGTCAGGGTACGGGCGCGCTGCGCGGGCAGTTCCAGGTCCAGCGTGTAGACCGGGTGTCGGAGCTCCTCGCCGATGCCCACCAAGGCGGTCCGGCCGTCGAGGGCCGCACCGGTGAGCTCTGTGCCCGTGCTGGCATAGTAAGAAACCAGCACCCGGTTGTCTCCCGGCCGGATGGGGTACGCCGGCTTGTCGCCTCGCTGGGTGACGTAGGGAGGAAGCCCCGACCTCGGCGCCCTGTTGGTGAGAGTGATCCGCGCGGTGACGAGCCGACCTTGCGGCGTACAGCGGCCCGGAACCCAGCTCAGCTCTCGCTCCAGGTAGTAATCCAGCTTCCCGCCCGCAGCGTTGTTGACGACGAGTCCGGCGAAGGGACCGGTCTCCTGGGGAAAGGTGCCGCTCAACGGACGGGTCGACAGCAGACGTTGCTCGTTCTCCCGGACGCTCCACACCTTCAGCCGTCCTGTCGCCGCGTCACCGTACGCCGCCTTGAGCAGTCCGGGAATCCGTCGCGGATCGTGGAAGGCGTCCACCAGGGTGGTGACTGCCGTGCGCGCCACCCCGAGGAGGAACGCCTTGCGCGTCGCGTCGTCGGAGTAGCGTGCGTAGCCCGTGCGCTCCGTGAGGTCCAGCATGTTGTCGCCGGTGAGTGCCCCGCCGTCGGGCAGTCGTCCCGGGCCCGCCACTCGCAGCAATCGGCCCAGGGTGGTGGGGTCCAGGGCGATGACCCCGTCCACCCTCTTGCCGCTGCGCTGGCGCCAGGTTGCCGCCCAGATACGGGCGGCGTAGGGGAAATGCGGGCTGAGGTTGGAGTTGGCCCAGAAGCGGGTGGGCTCGTACCGGGCATAGCGGGCGGTGTATTCGGATCCCAGATCGACCGCAGGACTGCCACCCGTCACTCCGTCGTCATTGTCGAGGGTCTCGAAGTGCAGTTGTCCCCGTTCCGCGGTGAGCACGGCGAAGGCCCCCGGCATGCCGCCGGTGCCGCGGGCTTCCGCCGTGTTCTGGACGCCGACGAAATACCGTCGAGGACCCTGTTCCCCCAGCATCGCCGGCAGTACACGGGCGGCCACAGCGGCATCAGACGTGAAGGGGGCGATCCGGTCGAGCAACCCCAACAGTTGCGTGCGTGCGTGGTCGGCCGCTGGCAGCCAGGTGGTATGGGGAAGACGGCTGGCCTTCGCGCGCGTCTCGGCGACCACCCGCGCCGCCCGCTCGAGAGCCGGAGCCTTGCCGCCGAAGGCGGACAGCAGGGCGACCCTACCGCCCTCACTGGAGTCATCGGCGAGTTCGGGAGCGATGCGCACGAACGGCGGAAGTACGTCGTGAGTCAACCGGTCGGCGGCGCTCGCCGCGCCGCGAACCGTTTCCGCGGGTCGGCCGAAGAACGGCACCTGCGCGAAGAGATACCAGGCGGGTCCGGTAGTCAGGCGATGCGCCCGGGCAGCGTGCACCGCAGCAGAGCTCATCGCTGCCCCCGAGGCAGCGTCCCCCGTCGTATCCACGACCGAGTGCCGCAGCGTATCCAGCGACCGCTGAGCGGCCAGCAACTCCGTCCGGGCAAGCAGACCGGTGCCCACGATCCAACCCGCTAGGGCAAGACACAGGACGGCGACGGCCGACAGCACGTGCCGGGCACGAGGCCGTGGGAATCGGCAACGCGTCGGCTCGGTCCTTGAAGACCGCCCCGTGTTTTCGATGAACTTGAGACGCTCACGCAGGTGTCGCAGCCGCACGGAGAACTCGGTGATCAATGGTTTTCGAGCCACGAGGCTGCTCCACCCGTACCGCCTCCGGGTGGGACCACTCCTGCCGCCCCGCGAAGAGCGTGGCCGGGCCAGTCGCCCAGACGAGGGGACACAGCGACGGCAGCGGAGGCTGTGCCGGCCGCCCGCGCGCCACGCCACATCGACGACGTCGCCAAATTCTCCACGCTCCTCACATGAGGCCAGGCCCGAACGGGCGGGGCAAAGGGCTTTACGCACGTATACATGTCGTCAGGTAGCGTCCGATAACGCCATTGAATACCCAAATCACTGGATGGCCCAATAATTCATTCTTTCTTTGCTGGCCGAGCGTGCTGTGCACTCCGAAAGGGCAGGTTTGGTGTAACGGTCGTCTCTGCACAGGGAAATGTGTGCCGATGGTCGGTGACACGTCCGGAGCGAAGGTTTGCTGCCCACCGGGAAGGGACACGGAGGCTGGCCCACACTTCGATGCGTTCACCGAGGTACCACTCACTGACTTCACTGCTGGGTACTGCGAACTGCGGGTCTACTGTCCAGGCAATCGACCGATATGCGGCGGTTCCTGCTGCGCAGATGACGAAGCTTGTGGCAGGGGAGCCTGCTGCAAGAAGAACGTGTGCTGCGAAAATGCCCCGTGCGATGCCAGGTTCCACTGCTGCCACGGGCGACAGTGCTGCCCGAACAGCAGGGACTGTGGGCCCATAGACCCAGCGACAGGCGACATCCGGTGCATCCGTCGCCCGTAAGCGGCGAGGTTTGAGCGCCTGGGCTGTGGCGCCGCCGAGCTGCTGACCATCGCGGAGCACCTACGCCGCCATCACGATATCCAGTTTGAACTCCTCACCACGATCACGCCGGGGCCGCGGTGGCCTGGCCTTGTGGGCTGCGCGGTCCGGGCACCGTGGCCGCCCGGGCGGCCAAGTCCAGGTCGAGGCGGCTGTTCATGTCCAGCTCGAAGCGGCCGTAGGGGTTCACGTGGGTCCAGAACAGCGGAGACAGCGCCCGGCGGTCGGCCTCGGTGAGTTTGTCGGCCCACTTCGACTCGGCCAGGAGCTGTTGAAGCAGCAGGGTATTGACGTGGACCAGACTCGACTGCAGGAGGTGCAGGGCGAGCATGGAAATCTCCTGGCTCTCCTTGTCCGCGCCGGTCAGCGCGCCGTCCTTGCCGTAGTACAGGTCGTGGTTGGCCGAGTTCCAGTTCTCCACCACCTGGAGGCCCTCGTGGATCTCCCGGCGCATCTGCGGGTCCGACAGGTAGTCGCAGATGAAGGCCGTGCGCACGGCCCGGCCCAGTTCCTCGATCGCCCGGTAGGTGGGGTGTTCGGAACCGCCGCGGGTGAACTGCGGAGCACCTGCTCGGCCTCGGCGGTGCCCAGCCTGAGGGCGGTGGTGTACTTGACGATCTGGTCGTACTGCTGACGGATCAGCTCCCAGTCGATCGTGCGGGTGGAGAGCACCGGCGCGAGGGTGGGCCACTTCTCGTCCTCTCCAGCGGCCGGCCGGTACAGCTTGACGGACCCGACGTTCTTCAGACGGAGCATCAGCTTGAAGTCGAGCATGTGGGCGAACGCGAAGCCCACGATGGACGCGCCATGCGGTAGGCGGCCGTGTGCCGCAGGTCGTGCAGGGTCCAGTTCGACCCCAGCAGATCGTTCGCCCGGTCGAACATTGCTCTGGCCGCATGGTAGTTCAGCGGCCTCCACGGCCGCCGAAGCGTCCACCACAACGGCAGCTGGCGTCCCTGCGGGGTGCCCTGGCGCGGGACTGTAAGAAGAACGGTGTAACTCCGATCATGGAGGATTGCACCTGTGACCAGCGAGAACATAGCGAAACCGTCCGAGGCGGAGGCCGTG
>NZ_JBHWVM010000102.1:0-23854 GCF_042736805.1 Streptomyces sp. NPDC060031 | reverse complement strand
CCGCCGCGCCGCTGCCCTCGGGCGCCACGGCCGGGGCGCGGCAGCTGCTGGGACGCGACGAGGAGCGCGAGCGGCTCGTACGGCTGCTCGCGCGCGGCCGCTCCGTACGACTGACCGGACCCGCCGGGTCCGGACGCACGACGCTGCTCGACGCCGTCGCCGCCGCGTGCGCGGACGTGGCGCCCGACGGGGTCGTACGGCTCTCCGCGTACGGGTACCAGCAGCCCGGCGAGCTGCTCCACGCGCTGTACGCGGCCGTCTACGAGGCGCCCGGCGAGCGGCCCGACCGCGACGAACTCCTCGCGCGGGTAGGGGAGATAGGCGCCGTCGTCCTGCTGGACGACCTCGACATGGGCGGGCCCGCGCTCGACGAACTGCTGCGGGCCACGCCGGAGTGCGCGTACCTGCTGGCCACGACCCCCGACACCCGGGCCCCCTCCGACGACTCGCACCTGGAGGAGGTCTTCCTCGGCGGACTCGCGCAGGCCGACTGCGTGGACCTGCTGGAGGCGGGCGTCGGTCGGGCCCTGACGGACGAGGAGACCGCCTGGGCGGGGGACCTGCGGTTCGCCTCCGAGGGGCTGGCGCTGCGCTTCGTACAGGCCGCCGCGCTGCTGCGGCAGCGGGACGAGCTCAACCGCAGGACCGAAGAGGACGAGGACGAGGAACCCGGGGTCTTCGAGGAGCGGCCGCGTGACGCCGCCCTCGTACCGCTGCCGACGCTGGCCGAGGGCGCGGCCCCGGCGGAACTGCTGGCCTCGCGGGTCAGCGAATCGGCGCGGGCGGCGCTGCGGATCGCCTGCGCGCTGGGCGGGGAGCTGCCGCACCACGCGCACCTGCCGGCGCTGGTCGGGGACACGCACGCCGACACCGCGGTGGGGGAGCTGCTCGACTGCGGGCTGCTGACGCCCGTCGGTGCGCGGTACCGGCTGGCCGCGGGGGTCGCGCGGCAGCTGGACGAGGTCGGGTACGGGGACACGGCCGCGGAGGAGGCCCGTACGGCGGCCCGGCACTACGCCTGGTGGACCGGGCACACCTCGGTGACCCCGGAGCGGGTCGCGGCGGAGGCGGACGCGGTGCTCGCGGCGCTGGCCGGCGCGGATGTGGTGGCGGCGGTGCTGTTGGCGCGCACGGCGGCCCCGGCGTTCGCGGCTTCGCTGCACTGGGAGGCGTGGGAGCGGGTGCTGCGCTCGGGCGCCGAGGCCGCGCGCAAGGCGGGGGAAGTCGCGGAGCAGGCGTACTTCCACCACGAGCTGGGCGTACTCGCGCTGTGCGAGGGGCGGCTGGACCGGGCGCGGGCGGAGCTGGAGGCTTCGATCGGGCTGAAGGGCGCGCTGGCCGACAAGCGCGGGACCGTGGCGGGGCGGCGGGCGCTGGCGCTCGTCACGGACCGCGAGGCGGCGGGGGTGGAGGTGTCGCCGCCGCTGCGGCTGGAGGCGCCGGTGGTGGTGAAGCCGGCGGCTGTTTCCGCCCCTGCTTCCGCCCCTGTCTCCGCTCCGGCTTCCGCTCCGGCTGCCGAGGCGGTGACGACGGTGGTGCCGGTCGTGCCCGTGGTGCCCGTGGTGTCCTCTGCGCAGCCGGCTGCCGTGTCGGCGACGCTGGCGGAGGTGTTCGAGGACGCCTTCCCGCTGACGCCGGAGCCGGTGCGGGTGGAGCGGACGCCGGCGGTGGCGCCGGAGCGCGAGCCGGCCGGGCGGCGCAAGGCGGTGGTGCTCGCGGCGGCGGGCGCGGTGACGGTGCTGGTGCTCGGCACGGTGGTCGCGCTGGCCGTGACCTCGTCGGACTCCTCCGCGCCGCCGGCGCAGGGGCCGGGGGTCTCTACGTCCCCGACGCCGGCGACGGTGC
This sequence comes from Streptomyces sp. NPDC060031, assembly GCF_042736805.1. NCBI lineage: Bacteria > Bacillati > Actinomycetota > Actinomycetes > Kitasatosporales > Streptomycetaceae > Streptomyces > Streptomyces sp. NPDC060031. The sequence goes on along the minus strand of NZ_JBHWVM010000102.1, from coordinate 22,009 downwards.
CGGGGACCGGCGGGAGCGCTCCTGCGCCGGAGCCGGGCGTGTCCGCGGCGGAGTCGGGGGCCCCGCAGGAGCCGGTGCTCGTCCCGTCCGGGACCCCGTCGTCGCGTACGACCCCGTCGCGCAAGCCGTCCGCGAAGCCGTCGAGGCCCAACCCGGTCTCCACCCCGCCGGCCCCGGACCCGGATCCGGACCCGACGTCGAGCACCTCGCCGCCGACCTCGCCGCTGCCGAGCCCCCCGGCTTCGCCGACGGCGACGCCTGTCAGCCCGACCAGCTCCTGACCCACCTGTCTGCGGCGCCGCCGATGTCGGCGGGGCTGGATTTTGGCTGATGCCGGCTCTTGGCGGGGCTGGATTGCCCGGAGGGCGAATTCAGCCCCGCCGGCGATTGAGGCGCGGGGTCTGGAGCGAAGCCCGCGCAGCGGTGCCAGGGGCCCGGCCGGTCAGAAGAGGCGGAGCTTGTCGTCCTCGATGCCGCGGAGGGCGTTGTAGTCCAGGACGACGCAGTCCATGCCGCGGTCCGTCGCCAGGACGCGCGCCTGCGGCTTGATCTCCTGCGCCGCGAAGACGCCCCGCACCGGCGCCAGGTGCGGGTCCCGGTTGAGCAGCTCCAGGTAGCGCGTGAGCTGCTCGACGCCGTCGATCTCCCCGCGCCGCTTGATCTCGATCGCGACCGTCGCGCCCGACGCGTCCCGGCACAGGATGTCCACCGGGCCGATCGCCGTCATGTACTCGCGGCGGATCAGGGTGTAGCCCTCGCCCAGGGTGTCGATCCGGTCGGCCAGGAGCTCCTGGAGGTGGGCCTCCACGCCGTCCTTGATCAGGCCCGGGTCGATGCCCAGCTCGTGGGAGGAGTCGTGCAGGACTTCCTCCATGGTGATGATGAGCTTCTCGCCCGCCTTGTTGACGACCGTCCAGACGCCGGCCTCGTCACCGCTCCCCTCCTTGAGGGTGCACGGCGGCGACATCCAGTTGAGCGGTTTGTACGCCCGGTCGTCCGCGTGGATCGAGACACTGCCGTCGGCCTTCACAAGGATCAGACGGGGTGCCGAGGGCAGATGGGCGGTGAGCCGGCCCGCGTAGTCGACGGAGCAGCGGGCAATGACGAGACGCATGGTCGGCAACGCTACTCGACCGATGGCCCCGCACGCGATTCGCCCCCGAAAGCCCCGTTCGCCGATGGCGCGTTGTATGCGCATTCTCCTGGTGCGGTACCCACCGGGCGCCTACCGTGGATAGCTGGAGGTTGCCGAACGTGCACACTGCGTCGCGGCCTTCTTCCCTGCCCGTAAGGCTCCGGCAACCCAATCTGCCGGGGTCGCGAGAGGAGAACCCATGTCGCTCGACGTCTCACCGGCCCTACTCGAACAGGCCGAGCGAGGCGAGGTCGACGAAGCCGCTTTCGTCGACTGCGTCCGGACCTCCCTGCCCTACGCATGGGAGATGATCAGCTCGCTGGTGGCCCAGCTGAAGGTGGACGGCGGACAGTTCGCCGACAACCAGACGCCGCCGCCCGACGAGCAGGCGCGTGGACAGCTGCTGCGCGCTCTCGCGAGTGACGCGATACGTGGTGCGCTGCAGCGGCACTTCGGAGTGCGCCTGGCGTTCCAGAACTGTCACCGTGTGGCGGTGTTCCCGCTGGATTCCTCGGTGGACGACCGGTTGGCCAAGTTCACTTCGATCCGCGGTCAGCTGCTCAACCAGTCGCCGCAACTGCGGGACTGCTAGGTCGATCCGGCACGATCGCAGGACCGTACGACCGAATGACCGCGCGACCGCAAGACCGTACTTCGCTGCCGCTCCGTATCGCGGGAGGTGCCACAGATACCGGAGCGGCAGCCTTGGTCACACGTCCCCGCCCAGCCGGGGCAGGACCTCGGCGCCGATGCGCCGGAGGTTCTCCTCCGTCGCGGCGAGGTCGCCGGACCCCTCCGTCAGCAGGGCGAACCGCGTGATGCCCGTGCGCTCCGAGGTGGCCGCGAGCCGGTCCGCCGCCAGCCCGGGCGTGCCCACCGGGTGCAGATCGCACAGCAGCTCCGTGTACGCGACGGGGTCGCGCCTCGCGCGCTCGCGGCCGTCGACCGTCACATGCGCGTCCAGGCCCTGCTTGAGCCAGCCCGGCATCGACTTCAGCAGGGCTTCCCGCGCGTCCGCCGTGCGGTCCGCCAGCTGGCACACCCCGGCCGACACATGGCCCGCCGTCCGTACGAACTCCCGCGCGTGACCCTCAGCCAGTGCCGTACGCCGCCACAGCGCGACCATCTCCGCCTTCTCCTCGTCCCCGCAGTGCATGCCCAGCAGCATCGGCAGCCCCCGCTCCGCGGCCAGCCGTACCGACGCCGGGGAGGTGCACGCGACGATCACTTCCGGCCCTGTTCCGTCCCCGTCCAGCGCCTCCGCCGGACGGGGTACGACGGCCACCTCGCGGAAGCCGTGCCGCTCGCCGGCCGCCGCCACCCGGGGCTCGGTCAGCCAGCGCCGCAGCAGGTCGAGGTCCTCCGGAAATCCGCTCTCGTACGCCTCTAGCCCGCTCCCGAACACCTCCAGGTCCACCCACGGGCCGCCGCGGCCCACCCCCAGGGTGAACCGGCCGCCCGAGGCGACGTGCAGCAACGCGGCCTGCTCCCCGAGGGCGACCGGGTGCGTGCTCGGCAGCACGCTCACCGCCGTGCCCACCCGCAGCCGCCGGGACCGTCCGAGCAGCAGGGCCGCCAGGGTCACCGCCGAGGGGCAGACCCCGTACGGGACGAAGTGGTGCTCGGCGAGCCAGACCGAGTCGAGCCCGGCCTCCTCGGCCACCTCGGCGGTCCGCACCGCCCGGTGCAGCGGTTCCCCCTGCCCCTGGCCCGGGAACTGGGCCGCCAGCACAAACGCTCCAACGCGCATCGCCTTGCCTCCTCGCAGCTGACGCGGCCTCCCCCAGGTGGACCGGTTTATGACAACAACGTCTGATGGCAACAACGTCTGACACGTGCCAAGGGCACGGCCTGACAGGAAAGTTATTGGGATTGTCAGGCCAGCCGCCCGGGTCCGGCCGACCTCTCCCAGCCACCCTGCGGGTACCCTCCCTCGCTGCGCGTAGTCTGGGAGAAAGTCACTGCCGTCCGCCCATCCGTGAGGTATACGTGTCACCGCGCCACAACCGCCCCAGGGGCGGCGGGAATCCAGCCGACCGGTCGGCCCAGGGCTCGGGCTCCGGGCCGGGACCGGCTTCGGGAGGCCTGGACCGGTTCGGGCTGGAGCGCACCGAGGAGTACCTCGGCGAGGAGTGGAAGGTGCGGCACGTGGCGGGCGCGAGCGCGGCGGGCAAGCGCTACCGCTGCCCGGGCTGCGACCAGGAGATCCCCTCCGGCACCCCGCACCTGGTGGCCTGGCCGGAGTACGGCGGCGTGGACGACCGGCGGCACTGGCACAAGGCCTGCTGGAACGCGAAGGACCGCCGCACCTCCAAGGTGCAGCGGTCCCGCAACGCGCCGAAGTACTGAGCGCGGGCCCTACAGGTCCCGGCGCCCGGTCATCACGTACGATCCGGCGACCGCCGCCCCCGTGACGAGCAGGATCACGGCCATGTGGGTCGCGTTGCCGGGCAGGCCCGCCAGGGGCGCCGGGTTGGCGCCCGCGTTGGGCATGCCGAAGACCTGCATCAGGGCCACCGGGGCGTTGTACCCCAGCAGCACCCGCCCGGCCCCCGCGGAGGCCTCCCAGACGGTGAGTATCCCGCCGATCAGCGGCGGCAGGGTGACCACGCCGAGCATCACCGCGATGGCCCCGGCGGAGTGCCGCACCATGGCCCCGACGGCCACCGCGAGGACGCCGAGCAGCGTGACGTAGAAGCTGCCGGCCAGCGCGTACAGCCAGGCGACGCCCGGGTGCGGTCCGGCGGCGGCGTCACCGTGCACGAGCATCGTGGCCAGCCCGACCAGGTAGACGGACCCGGCGGTGGCGAGGAAGGTCGTGATGCCGAAGACGAGGTACTTCGCGGTCAGCACGCGGTAACGGTCGGGGGCGGCGGTGTAGGTGGTGCGGATCAGGCCGGTGCCGTACTCCGAGCTCATCATCAGGACGCCGAGGGTCATCACCGAGAGCTGCCCGACCAGCAGGCCGAAGAGGGCCGGCGTGGTGAACGGCATCGCCACGTAGTTGTCGGACCGTGTCTGCGTGATGAAGAGGACCCCCACGCCGACCACGACGACGACCAGCGAGGCGAGGGTCCCCACCGTGGAGCGCACCGACTTCAGCTTGGTCCACTCCGAGGCCATGGCGTGCCCCAGGTGCGGCCGCGTGTCCGGCAGCGGCGAGCTGTAGCCGGTCGTCTTGGGGGCGGCCGTCATCGGGGGTCCTCGGGGTTGTTCTTGGCGGCTCCGGCGAGCTCGCCCGGATCGTTGGGCATCAGGAACGGCGCGCCGCCCGGTCCGGGGGGCGCGGGGGCGAAGAAGCCCGTCTGCGGGACCGCCGGGGCCGGGGCCTCGGCCTCCCACTCGGGGACGGACATCGGCTCCGGCTCCCACAGCTCGGCGCGCGGGTCCTCGGTGGAGGTGAACTCGACGGAGGACTGGGTCATCCGCATGTACGCCTCCTCCAGCGAGGCGCGGTGCGGTGACAGCTCCCACAGCCGTACGCCCGCCTCGTGGGCGAGGTCCGAGATGCGGGGCAGCTCCAGCCCGGTCACCCGCAGGGAGCCGTCGGGCTCCCTGAGCACGCGGCCGCCCGCCCTGGTGAGGACCACGCCCAGCGTGTCCCAGCCATTCGGGTCGGTGTCGGCCGCGCGGACCCGCGCGAATCCGGCCGAGTTGTGCGTGATGAATTCCTGGGTGCCCATGTCGGCCAGCAGCCGGCCCCGGCCGATCACGATCAGGTGGTCGGCGGTCAGCGCCATCTCGCTCATCAGGTGCGAGGAGACGAAGACGGTGCGGCCCTCGGCGGCCAGCTGTCGCATGAGGTTGCGGACCCAGAGGATGCCCTCGGGGTCGAGGCCGTTGATCGGCTCGTCGAAGAGCAGCACCTGCGGGTCGCCGAGCAGCGCGGCCGCGATCCCGAGCCGCTGGCCCATGCCCAGCGAGAAGCCCTTCGCACGCTGCCTGGCGACGTCCTGGAGGCCGACGACGCCCAGGACCTCGTCCACCCGCTTCTCGGGGATCCCGGAGAGCTGGGCGACGGAGAGCAGGTGGGTCCGGGCCCGGCGGCCGCCGTGCACGGACTTGGCGTCGAGCAGCGCACCGACGTGCCGCTGGGCGTTCGGCAGCTCCCGGAACGGGGTGCCGTTGATCGTGACCTGGCCGGAAGTGGGCCGGTCGAGGCCGACGATCATGCGCATGGTGGTGGACTTCCCGGAGCCGTTGGGCCCCAGGAAACCCGTCACGTGACCCGGCTTGACCTGGAAGGACAGCTGGTCGACGGCGGTCTTGGCGCCGAAGCGCTTGGTCAGGCCGACTGCCTCGATCATGATGCTGCCCCTCAGCGGACCGGGACGACTTTCGCCCTGTAAGGGTTAAGAGGATATCCAGTCGCCTACGGTTCCGTCCCAGCCCTTATCCCTGACCTACCCCTGAGCCCGACCCGGGGATGACCCGTAGTACTTCAGGCGTCCCTCTTCTTGAGGACGAGGTAACCGCCGAGTACCGCGGCGGCCACCCACAGGAGCATGATCCCGAGACCGCCCCAGGGTCCGTAGGGCGTCTCGGCGCTCCCCATGGCCTCCGGCACGATCTGCATGATCTTGGATCCCGCCTTGTCGGGCAGGTACTGGCCGTACTTACGGGTCGCCTCGAAACCGCTGAGGAGGTTCGAGACGATCAGGAAGAACGGGATCAGAATGCTGATCGAGGCGACCGAGCTGCGCAGCATGGCGGCCACGCCCATGGAGAACAGGGCGAGGAGCGCCATGTACAGGCCGGCTCCGATCACCGCGCGCAGGACGTTCTCCCCGTCGATGCCGATGCCGCGGTCCCCCAGGATCGCCTGGCCGAGGAAGAACGACACGAAGCTGGTCAGCAGTCCGACCAGCAGGGCCAGGGCCGTCGCCACGACGAGCTTGCCCAGCAGGAAGCCCGCGCGTGCGGGTACGGCGGCCAGTGAGGTGCGGATCATCCCCGAGCTGTACTCGGTACTGACGACCAGCACCCCGAAGACGATCATCGCCAGCTGGCCGAACTGCATCCCGCTGAAGCTCAGCAGGGTGGGGTCGAACGTGGCCCGTTCGATGTCGCTCATGCTGTCGAAGCTCGCGTTGACCAGGGCGCAGAAAGCGGCGCTGAACCCCACGGTGGCGATGAAGGCGATGGCGAGGGTCCAGCTGGTGGAGGCGACCGTACGGATCTTGGTCCACTCGGACTGGAGGACGGCGGGGAAGGAGGACACGGTCACTCGCCGCCCTTGCGCGTCGCCTCGAAGCCGGCGCCCCACGCGGGTACGTCGGTCGGCCGGGCCGGATTGTCGGGGGCGCCCGGGGCGCCCGGGGCGTGGGCGTGGTACTCGACGGAGTCCGCCGTCATGCGCATGAACGCTTCCTCCAGTGAAGCCCGCTGCGGGCTGAGTTCGTGCAGCACGATCTGGTGCTGGGCGGCGAGCTCGCCGAGCCGCTCCGCCGGCACGCCGTCGATCTCCAGCGTGCCGGTGGCGGGGACGCTGATGGCGTCGATCCCCGCTCCGGCCAGGACGTCCTTGAGCCGTTCCTGCTGCGGGGAGCGCAGCCGGACGTAACTGCGGGAGTTCTGCTGGATGAAATCGGCCATCGACAGGTCTGCCAGCAGTTTTCCCTGCCCGATGACGACCAAATGGTCTGCGGTCAGCGCCATTTCACTCATCAAGTGGGAGGAAACGAAGATCGTCCTTCCCTCCGTCGCCAGGCCCTTCATAAGATTCCTGATCCAGAGAATTCCTTCGGGGTCCAGACCATTGACGGGTTCGTCGAACATCAGGATTTCCGGATCCCCCAGCAGGGCGGAGGCGATTCCCAGCCGCTGCCCCATGCCGAGCGAAAATCCTTTCGACTTCTTCTTCGCCACGGCCGTCAGGCCGACCAGGTCCAGTACCTCGGAGACCCGGCGCTGCGGGATCCGGTTCGACTGGGCCAGGCAGAGAAGGTTGTTGTAGGCGCTGCGACCGCCGTTCATGGCTTTGGCGTCCAGCAGCGCCCCGATGTACTTCAGCGGTTCCGGCAGGTCCCGGTAGTGCTTCCCGTCGATCCGGACCGTCCCGCTGGTCGGGTTGTCGAGGTCGAGCATCATGCGCATGGTCGTGGACTTTCCCGCCCCGTTGGGGCCGAGGAAGCCGGTCACCACCCCCGGTCTGACCTGGAAGCTGAGGTTGTCCACGGCGGTCTTCGTGCCGAATCGTTTGGTGAGGCCCTCAAGCTCGATCATGCCGCTCACGCTAGAACGCCGAAGGGCCCGACGCCACCTCGAAGAGGTGACTCCGGGCCCTCGGTCGCGCGTACGGGCGGCTAGCGGCTCTGCTGCGCCGGGACGCCGCGGGTGACCGGCTCGTCGTCGACGATCGGGCTGGCCGCGGCGACGGCCGCACCGGTCAGCGTCGCCAGCATCTCGCGGACGTTGGTCAGCTGCGCGTTGATGGAGTCGCGGCGGTTGGTGAGCGCCGCCAGCTCGCGCTCGGACTCGCTGCGGATCCGGTCGGCCTTGGCGTTGGCGTCGGCCACGATGTCCTCGGCCTGGCGCTGCGCGGTCTCCACGGTCTGGCGGGCCCGGCGCTCGGCGTCCGTACGGAGCTTCTCGGCCTCCAGGCGCAGCTGCTCCGCGCGGTGCTCGATCTCCGCGAGGCGCTTCTCGGCCTTGGCCTGACGCGCAGCCAGGTCGCGCTCGGACTGGTCGCGGCGCTTGGCCAGGTTGGTCTCGAAGTCCGCGGCGGCCTGGGCGGCCTTGGCGCGGGTCTCCTCGAACAGCGCGTCGGCCTCCTCGCGCTTGGAGGCCGCGTCCTTCTGGGCCTCGGCGCGCAGGGAGGAGGCGTCGCCCTTGGCCTTCTCGACGATGCGGACGCCCTCGTCCTCGGCCGTCGACTTGCGGTCGGCGGCGAACGACTCGGCGTCGTTGCGGACCTGCTGGGCAGCCGACTCGGCGAGCTCACGGTGCTGCTCGGCCGCGCGACGGGCCTCCTCGCGCAGGTCCTTCGCCTCCTCCTCGGCCAGCCGCAGGATCTTCTCGACCCGGGCGCCGAGACCGGCGTACGACGGCTCGGCGTCGCTCACCTGGGCCTGGGCGTTCTGCGTCTCGAGGTGCAACTCCTCGATCCGCTTTTCCAGAGAGTTGATGCGTCCGAGGGCGCTGTCACGGTCGGAGACCAGCTTGGTAATGCGGTCGTCCACCTGACCGCGGTCGTAACCGCGCCGCACGAGCTCGAAGCCGAAGGGGGAGGAAGGGTCGCTCATGGGGTTCCTGTCGAATGAGACCGATGAGGTACTGCGTGAGGTGTTAAGGGGAATCCTAGGCGCCCGAGCGGCGTGTCATCGAGTCAATCCACGTTTGAACTGGACAATGACACCCCTTTTGAGTGGCAAGACGACAGAATGCTTGTCACTCGTTCGCCTGAACCTCCATCAGGAGCACACATTCGTGTGCGCCGACTACCCCTCTGACGTCTTGCCACCCGATCGAGTGGAACCGGCTGCCGCGCCGGCCTTCACGCCCCCCGCGCCCTGGCCGCCGACCGTGGGCTTCGCGCCCCCCGAAGGCGCCTCGAATGACTCCAACGCCTCAAGTACGTCCTGGACACGGGAGATCTCCGCCTGAATGTCCTCGCGCCTGCGCACCAGGACCTCCAGCTCGCGGCGGCCCTCCTCCACGAGCCGCTCGGCCTCCGCCTTGGCCTGCGCGAGCGCACCCTCGGCCTCCCTGACCAGTTCGGCCTTCTTCTGCTCGGCCTCCTTGAGCAGCGCCTCCGCCTTGCGCACCGCGGCGATGCGGACCTTGCCCGCCTCGCTGCTCGCGTCCGACACCAGCTCCTTGGCCTTCGCCTCGGCCTCGACGCTCTGCTCGGTCGCCGCCCGCACCAGCTTGTCCACGCGCTCGCCGGCCGACTTCATCTGCTCGGCCGACTCCCGGCGGGCCCGCTCGTGCAGCTCCTCGACCTCCGACTCGACCCGGCCGCGCAGCTCTTCCGCCCGCTCCCTTATGGCGGAGGCGTCCGTGCGCGCGCCGACCAGCAGCTCGTCCGCGTCCGTACGGGCCTTCTCCACCATGGAGTTGCCCTCGACGGTCGCCTCCGAGGTGATGCGCGCGGCCTCCTTGCGCGCCGCGTCCACCATCGCGTCGGCCTGCTCCTCGGCCGCCGTGGTGGCGGCCAGGGCCTGCTTCTGCGCGTCCGACGTCAGCTTCTCGGCCTCCGAGGAGGCTTCGGTGATGAGCCGGTCCACCTGCTCCGCGGCCTCGCTGCGGCGCTTGTTGGCCTCCTCGCGGGCCTCGTCCAGCAGCCGCTCCGACTCCTTGCGGGCCTCGGCGCGGGTGCGCTCGGCCTCGTTCGCGGCCTCCGCCTTGACCCGCTCGGCCTCGGACCGGGTACGGGTCGCGTGCTCCTGCGCCGAGGACAGCTCCTGCGCCGCCTCCGTACGCAGCCGCTCGGCCTCCGCCGCGGCCTCGCCGACCGTGCGCTCGTTGTCCTTGCGGGTCTGCGCGGTGAGCTTCGCGGCCTCGGCCGAAGCCTCCGAGACGAGCCGGTCCGCCTGCTCGGCCGCCTCCGTGCGCAGCCGGTTGCCCTCAGCGCGCGCCTCGTCCAGCGTCTGCTCGGACTCCCGCTCCGCGCTCGCCAGGGTCTCGGCCGCCGCGACCGTGACGCGCTCCGCCTCCGCGGTGGCCTCGCCGATGATCCGGCCGCCGTCCGCGCGGGCGTCCTCGAGGAGCCGCTCGGCCACGGCCCTCAGGGCCTCGGCGCGCTCGTTCGCCTCGCCTACCGTACGGTCGTTGGCCGCCCGGGTCTCGACCGTCATCCGCTCGGTCTCGGCGGTGGCCTCGCCGATCAGACGGGCGCCCTGGGTCCGGGCGTCCTCCAGGATCTCGGCCGCCTGCGCGATGAGCCGGTCCGCCTCGGCCGCGGCGTCGCCGACGGTCGCCGCGTTGGCCGCGCGGGTCTCCTCGGTGAGCCGCTCCGCCTCCGAGAGCGCCTCCGACGTGAGCCGGTCGGCCTGTTCGGCCGCCTCGGTGCGCATGCGGTTCGCGTCGGCGCGGGCCTCGTCCAGCGTGCCCGCCGCCTCGGCGCGCGTCGCGTCCGCGGCCGCCTCGGCCTCGGAGGTGAGCCGCTCCGCCTCCGCCGTGGCCTCGCCGATCGTCGCCGCGTTGGCCGCGCGGGTCTCCTCGGTGAGCCGCTCGGCCTGCGCCGTGGCCTCCGCGACGATCCGGCCGCCCTCGGCGCGGGAAGCCTCCAGGGCCTCCGCCGCCTCGCCGCGGATGCGGTTGGCGTCGTCCCGGGCGTCCGCCCGGGTACGGGACGCGTCCCGCTCGGACGAGGCCAGCGCGTCCGTGGCCTCGGTGCGCACCCGCTGCGCGTACTCCGCGGTGTCGGTGCGCAGCTGCTCGGCCTCGGCGATCGCGTCGCCGACCGTCCGCTCCGCCAGCGCCTTCGCCGCGTCCGTCTCGGCCCGCGCCTCGCTGCGGATCCGGTTGGCGTCCTCGCTGGCCCGCTCCCGCTCCGCGTGGGCGTCGGCGCGGACCCGCTCGGCCTCTTCCCCGGCCTCGCTCCGCGTACGCTCCGCCGCGTGTTCGGCGGCGCTGCGCAGTCCGGCGACCTCCTCCTCGGCCTGCTCGTGCAGACCGGCCACGGAGTCCCGTACCTGCTGGGCGGTGGCCTCGGCCGCCGCGACCAGCTCCGACGCGCGCCGCTCCGCCTCCTCGGTCAGGCGGGCCGCCTCGGCCTGCGCCTCCTCCGAGCGCTTGCGGGCCTGCGCCAGCAGTTCCTCGCTCTGCTCGCGGGCCTGGGCCCGCTCGTTGTCCGCGTCCGTCCGCGCCGAAGCCAGGGTCTCCTCGGACTCCCGGCGGCGGCGGGCGGCCTCCTCCGCCGCGGCGGCCAGCGCCTCGGCGGCCTCCTCGGCGACCCGCTCCGCGGCGGCCTTCGCCTCCGCGCGCAGCCGGTCCGCGGTCTCCTTGGCCTCCGAGTGCACCCGCTCGGCCTCGGCCTCGGACTCCTCGCGCAGCCGTACGGCGGTCTGCTCGGCCTCCGTGCGCACCCGGCCGGCGTCGTCCGCCGCGTCCACGCGCAGCTGCTCGGCCTCCGCCTCCGACTGCGCCTGGAGGGTGCGGATCCGCTCCGCCGACTCGGCGCGCAGCCGGTCGTTCTCCTCGGTCGTCTCCCTGCGGATGTTCTCCGCCGCCGCGCGGGCGTCGCGGAGCGTCTGCTCGGCCGTGGTCAGCCGGGTCTCCGCCTCCGTGTGCAGGCGTACGAGCTCCTCGTCGGCCTCCGCACGCCTCGCGGCCACCGCCTGCTCGGTCTCCTCGCGGCGCAGCGCCGCGGCGGCGCCCGCCTCGGCCCGGACGGTCTCGGCCTGCTCCTCGGCCTCGGCGCGCAGCCGCTCCGCCTCGGCGCGGGTCCGCTCCAGGGTCTCCTCGGCCTGCTTGCGCAGGGCCGTGGCCCGCTCGACGGCCTCGGCGCGCACGCGCTCGCTCTCGGCGTTGGCTCCGCCGCGCAGCTCGTCCGCGTCCGCCTTGGCCTTGCCGAGCAGCTCCTCGGCGGTCCGGGCGGCCTCCTCGATCTGCTGGACCGCCTCGCGGCGGGCCTCGCCGCGGATCCGCTCGCCCTCGGCGACGGCCTCCGCGCGCAGCTGCTCCGCCTCGCCGCGCAGCCGCCGGGCGTCCGCCTGGAGCTCGACGGTGCGGGCCCGGTACTCCTCGGTGTCGTCCTTCGCCGCGCCCTTGAGCTCGTCGGCCGTGGTCGCCGCCTGGAGGCGCAGCCGCTCGGCCTCCGCCTCGGCCTCGCCGCGGATCCGCTCGGCCTCCTCGGACGCCGCCCGGGTGGTGGCCCGGGCGTCTTCCGAGGCCTTGTTCAGTACGTCCTCGGCGGTGCGGGCCGCCTTCGCCAGCTGAGCCGCCATGTCCTCGGCCGCGGCGGTACGGGCCGCCTCACCGGCCTCGGTGCGCACCCGCTCCGCCTGGGCGCGGGCGTCCGCCAGTGCCTGCTCGGCCTCGGCCTTGAGGGCCTCGGCCTCCTTGGTGGCCTCGCCGACCAGCCGGGCCACCTGCTCCTTGGCGGTCCGGGTGCGCTGCTCGTTGACGGACTCCGCGGAGGCGAGCTGCCGGGCGGCGCTCTCCTTGGCCTCCGCCAGCAGCTTCTCGGCGGCCGCGCGTGCCTCCCGCAGCGCTCCGTCGGCCTCCTGGGCGCGCTGCTCGGCCACCCGGCCGAGGTCCATGGTCTGCTGCCGGGTCTGTTCGGCCTCGGCGGTGGTGGACGAGCGCAGCCGCTCCGCGTGCTCGGTGGCCTCCTGGGCCTGCGCGGAGGCGGCGGTCAGCAGCCGCTCGGCCTCCTTGCGGGCGCGCAGCAGGGTGGCCTCGGTCTCGGCGCGGGCGGCCTCGGTGTCGGCGGCCATCCGGCGCCGGGTCTCCTCGGCGATCCGGGCGGCCTCGGCGCGGGCGGCGTTCAGCGACTGCTCGGCCTCGGCGCGGGACTCCTCCATGAGCCGGCGGGCCTGGGACTCCGTACGGGCCCGCAGCTGTTCGGCCCACGCGACGTTCTCGTTGACGTGCGCCTCGACGGTCTGGCGGCGCTCGCCCAGCTCCTGGTCCAGACGCTGGCGGCGGTTGACGGCCTCGGCGTGCAGCTCGGCCTGCAGGCGCGCCTGGTGCTCGGCGTGCTCCTGGAGGATCCGCTGGGTCTGTGCCCGGACGTCGCGCAGCTCGCGCTCGGCGTCGGAGCGCATCTGGTCGGCCTGGATCTGGGCATTGCGAAGCAGCTGCTCCGCCTGATAGCCCATGTCCGCGCTGTCGTAAGCGGGCCGGGACGCCAGATTGCGGCGTACCTCGTGGAGCTTGGCGCGCAGCACCTCGACCTGGTATCCCAGGTCCTCAGCGTGCTGGACGGCCTTCCCACGCTCCTTCTTCAGCCGCTCCATCTCGGCTTCGAAGCGCGAGAGATGGTCGACCTCGGCCTGATGGCTCTCCTGGCTTTCGTAGCCCCGCACAGCGCGGTCCCATCCGTCCCCTGGTCGCAAGCTCACTCCCATTGAGCATCGCTCGCCCGCTGAACGACGCCCCCGGGGAATGGTGTCAGATGGCGGGGCAGGGATCACAGGCCCCGACCCCGTCTCCGCACCGAACCCCGGCCGAGCCATGGCCACTCTACCGGCCGGGGAATCGGGACATCAGTGCTGCGGGTTGGAGGTGACGAGTTCGGTGAGGACTCCGCCGCAGTCCTTGGGGTGCAGGAAGGTGATCTGGGACCCCATGGAGCCGGTGCGGGGCTGGTCGTAGAGGACGCGGACGCCCTTGCCGCGGATGGCCTCCGAGTCGCCGAGGACGTCCTCGGTCCCGAAGGCGATGTGGTGGACGCCCTCGCCGTTCTTGGCCAGCCACTTGGCCACCGTGGAGTCCTCGCGGGTGGGCTCCAGGAGCTGGAGGTAGGAGGCCCCGCCGTCGGAGGTCCCGTTGATCTTGAGCATGGCCTCGCGCACGCCCTGCTCCTCGTTGACCTCGGAGTGGAACACCTCGAAGCCGTAGGTGGCACGGTAGAACTCGACAGTCTTGTCCAGGTCGAAGCAGGCGATCCCGATGTGGTCGATTCTTGTCAGCATGGGACCAGTGCACCGCCGAAGGGGGTGGTCACGCAACGTGCCAGCGATCACACCGACAGCCCGGTGACGCCGCGGGTACTGCTCAGTACATTCATGTAAACCCTCGTTCACTCCTCATCCTCAAGGGGCTGTGCCTCATGTCCGGATCGAACAACACCACTTCAGTGATCGTCGCCGGGGCCCGCACGCCCATGGGCCGGCTGCTCGGCTCGCTGAAGTCCTTCTCTGGTGCCGACCTCGGCGGCTTCGCCATCAAGTCCGCGCTGGACCGGGCCGGGATCTCCGGCGACCAGGTGCAGTACGTGATCATGGGCCAGGTGCTCCAGGCCGGCGCGGGCCAGATCCCCGCCCGCCAGGCCGCGGTCAAGGCCGGCATCCCCATGAACGTGCCCGCGCTCACCATCAACAAGGTGTGCCTCTCGGGCCTGGACGCCATCGCGCTGGCCGACCAGCTGATCCGCGCCGGTGAGTTCGACATCGTGGTCGCGGGCGGCCAGGAGTCCATGACCAACGCCCCGCACCTGCTGCCGAAGTCCCGCGAGGGCTACAAGTACGGCGCCATCGAGATGCTCGACGCGATGGCCTACGACGGCCTCACCGACGCCTTCGAGAACATCGCGATGGGCGAGTCCACCGAGAAGCACAACACCCGCCTGGGCATCGAGCGCGCCCCGCAGGACGAGTTCGCCGCCGTCTCGCACCAGCGGGCCGCGGCAGCGCAGAAGAACGGCATCTTCGAGGCCGAGATCACCCCGGTGGAGATCCCGCAGCGCAAGGGCGAGCCGGTGGTCTTCTCGCAGGACGAGGGCATCCGCCCGGAGACCACCGCGGAGTCCCTCGGCAAGCTGCGCCCGGCCTTCGCCAAGGACGGCACCATCACGGCCGGCACCGCCTCCCAGATCAGCGACGGCGCGGCCGCCGTGGTCGTGATGAGCAAGGCCAAGGCCGAGGAGCTGGGCCTGGAGTGGCTCGCCGAGATCGGTGCCCACGGCAATGTGGCCGGCCCCGACAACTCGCTGCAGTCGCAGCCGTCGAACGCCATCCTGCACGCCCTGAAGAAGGACGGTCTGGAGGTCGCCGACCTGGACCTGATCGAGATCAACGAGGCCTTCGCCGCTGTCGCGGTGCAGTCAATGAAGGACCTCGGCGTGACCCCGGAAAAGGTGAACGTCAACGGCGGCGCCATCGCCCTGGGGCACCCGATCGGCATGTCCGGCGCCCGTGTGGTGCTGCACCTGGCGCTCGAACTCAAGCGCCGCGGCGGCGGGGTCGGCGCGGCCGCGCTGTGCGGTGGCGGCGGGCAGGGCGACGCCCTGATCGTCCGCGTGCCCGGGGCCTGAGGCCCCTCTGGGCGGGCCCGGCCCCCGGCCGCGGCCGCAGCAGCACCCGTACCCCGTACGAGAACCGAGGAGCGCAGCACGTATGACGGCGGTGGACGTCCCCCAGCTGGTGGCCCAGGCGCGTGAGGGCAGGCCGAGAGCGGTGGCCCGGCTGATCTCGCTGGTCGAGGGGGCGTCCCCGCAGCTGCGCGAGGTGATGGCGGCGCTGGCCCCGCTCACCGGCAACGCGTACGTGGTGGGGCTGACGGGCTCGCCGGGCGTCGGCAAGTCCACGTCGACCTCGGCGCTGGTCTCCGCGTACCGCAAGGCCGGCAAGCGGGTCGGCGTCCTCGCGGTGGACCCGTCCTCGCCGTTCAGCGGGGGCGCGCTGCTCGGCGACCGGGTGCGGATGTCGGACCACGCCTCCGATCCGGGGGTCTACATCCGCTCCATGGCCACCCGCGGACACCTGGGCGGCCTCGCCTGGGCCGCGCCGCAGGCGATCCGGGTGCTGGACGCGGCGGGCTGCGAGGTGATCCTGGTCGAGACGGTCGGGGTCGGGCAGTCGGAGGTGGAGATCGCCGCGCAGGCGGACACCTCGGTGGTGCTGCTGGCGCCCGGGATGGGCGACGGGATCCAGGCCGCGAAGGCGGGGATCCTGGAGATCGGCGACGTCTACGTGGTCAACAAGGCCGACCGGGACGGCGCGGACGCCACCGCGCGGGAGCTGAACCACATGCTGGGCCTGGGGGAGTCCCGGGGCCCGGGGGACTGGCGGCCGCCGATCGTCAAGACCGTCGCCGCGCGGGCGCAGGGCATCGACGAGCTCGTCGAGGCGCTGGAGAAGCACCGGGCGTGGATGGACGAGCACGGGGTGCTGGCCGAGCGGCGCACGGCGCGGGCCGCGCGCGAGGTCGAGACGATCGCGGTGACGGCCCTGCGCGCCCGGATGGCCGATCTGCACGGCAACGCGCGGCTGGACGCGCTGGCGGCCCGTGTCGCCGCGGGCGAGCTGGACCCGTACGCGGCCGCGGACACGCTTCTGGCGACGCTGACAGAGGCCTGAGGGGCAGAGAGCTGAAGGGGCACGTACGCGGCACGTACGCCCCGCGCCGTGCGCCTGCGCGAGAGCCGCGCCCCGTTCCTTCCGGGGCGCGGCTCCGCTGCGTCTGGGGGGCGGACCGGTCAGGCGTTGGGACGCTTGCCGTGGTTCGCCTTCTTCTTCTTGCGTGCTCGCTTCTTGTTGCCGCGCTTGGCCATGACGCCACTCCCTCGAAGATCGGGGTAAACCGGGCGCTCGCCAGTCTAGGGGCGCCCGATCCGGTCCGCATCAGATCCCGCGGGCCGGTGGGTGTCAGTTGTTGTCGTCGTTGTCGTCCGAGTCCGACCGCGACACCGTCGCCTTCCCCGAGGTGGGGTCGACGTGCACGTTGGTGGTCTTGCCGCCGGACTTGATCTCGACGTGCCAGTAGCGGGCGCCGCTGTCGTCATCGTCGTCCCACTCCACCGACGAGACCTGGCCGGGGTGTGCGGCGAGGGCTGCCTCCATGGCCTGCTTGGCGGTGACCTTCGCGGCGATGAGCGCCTTGTTCCCGCCGCTGTCGTCGCTGTCCTCGTCCGCGTTCTCGGTGAACACCTTGCCGCTGCGGGTGTCGACCGTCAGTTCCGCGTGCTTGCCGTTCTTGCCGATGACGTCGACGTGCCAGACGGCGTCGTCCTTGTCGAGGGACTCCACGACGCCGGGGTACTTCTTCAGCGCGGCGGCGGCTGCCTGCTCGGCGTTCATGTCGGAGCGGGCCGCCGCGGCCGCGGGAGCGGATCCCGCCGCGTCGGCCGTGTTCGCGGCGGCGGCCGCCACCGGGCCCCCGGTCATCAGGGCCACGGCTGCGGCCGTGGAGACGCATGCCTTGTGCGTGCGGTGCATGGCTGACCTCCTCAGGCCGGCCATGCGCTTACGGTTGCTCGGCGGGCGGCCGGCGAGCGAGCGTTCCGACCACCCATTGTCCGGGCTGCCGCCGAGGACGGCACCCCGGATCGGGGGCCGGCCCCCGTCAGCCCTTGCCGCGGTTGTCGCGCAGGTGCTCGGCGACCGGGCCCAGCGAGCCGCGCAGCGCCGCCAGGGCCTCCGGCGGCAGCAGGTCGATGAAGTGCCGGCGCACGGACGCCACGTGGTGCGGGGCGACCTTCCGCATCGTCTCCATGCCCTCGTCCGTGAGCACCGCGTACAGGCCGCGGCGGTCGGACTCGCAGTTCACCCGGCGGACGAAGCCCGCCGTCTCCATGCGCGTGATCTGGTGGGACAGCCGGCTCTTGGACTGCAGGGTCGCGGTGGCGAGATCGCTCATCCGCATCCGGTGGTCGTCCGACTCCGAGAGGTTCACGAGGATCTCGTAGTCGTTGTTGGTGAGTCCGAAGGGCTGGAGATCCTTTTCCAGCTGGTGCATCAGCAGTCTGCTGACGTCCAGGTGGGTGCGCCAGGCGCACTGTTCGGCGTCGGTCAGCCAGCGCGTGGCCGTCTCGGTCTCGATGGTCTCCATGAATGAACTCTACCTAAGAAGTTGAATTGCGTACAAAAATGCGAGTGGGATTCGAGGGCTGCTACAGGCCGAAGCGTCGCTGGAGATCACCCAGCTGCCCCGGCATCCGGGGCACGCCGAGCTGCCCCAGCGGACCCTGGCCCGCGCCCGGAACGCCCTGCGCCTGACCGGTGGCCGCGCCGGCGCCCACCGCGCCGACCGCCTGCTCCGCCATCAGCATCTCCGAGGACTGCAGCAACACCGTTCCCGCCCCCACGAACTCGAACTGGTGTTCCTCTCCCGAGGAGCCACCGAGGCCCGTCAGCGAGCGCAGTCCGCCGATCACGCCCGACATGTAGCCGTGGTCGTAGTGGTGGCAGGGCGAGGGGCAGTCGGCCCACCCCACCAGCGCCTGCGGGTCCACGCGCAGCGGCGGCTCCATGAACACCACCGGTCCGTTGGACGCCGCCACGAACTTGCCGGTTCCGATCAGGGTGAGGAAACCCGGGACGATCGACTGCTTGAGGGCCAGAGAAGGCTGGTAGGCCAGCAGGTTGCCCGACCGGATCGTCAGGTTCCCGTTGTCCAGGTCGTACGAGTTCACGTCGAAGGCCCGGTCGGCGAGCAGCATCTTGCCCTGCCCCTCGGCCACCACCCAGTCGCTCGCGTGCAGCGGCGAGTGGAAGCTGGTGCGCAGCAGCCGGTCGAAGCGGCCGTTGCCGACGCCGTTGAACTCGATGTGCCCGTAGTACGAGATCATCTTGCCCTTCTGCAGGAACCACTGGCTCCCTTTGAGCTCCACGCAGAAGGTGTACGCGTTCACGTTGTCGTCGGAGGGCAGGCTGTACGGGTCGAAGACCGTCGGGCCGCCGGGTCCCCCGGGGCCGCCCGTCACGGGACCAAAGTTCACAGCTTCTCCTCCGAGGCCTGTACGTACACCGCGCCCTGGCCGGACAGCTCCAACTGGAACGCCTCGCCCGAGCCGCGCCCGACCATGTCCCGCCACCCCAGCGCCGTGGAGAGCTTGTTGCGGACGTCCCCGTGGTGGGCGACGTACGCCTGCGGGTCCACGTGGACCGGGCGGTTCGGGGTGATGGGGAGCTCGATGACCCCGCCGTGGGCCATCACGGCGACCGCGCCGTGGCCCTTGAGGGTGGTGGTGAACAGGCCCTGTCCGGTCACCTGGCCGCGCACCATGCCCATGACGCCGCCCTGCGAGCCCATGAACATCGTGCCCTGCTGGAGCGTGCCGTCGAAGGCGAGCAGCCGGTCGGCCTCCACGTACAGGGTCTCGCCGGTGAGGCCGATGACCTGGATGTGGTGGCCGCCGTGGCCGAACATCACGGTGCCGCTGCCCTCGACCGTCATCAGCGGGGTCTGCTCGTTCGCCACGCGGCGCCCGATCATGCCCATGACCCCGCCCTGGCCGCCGGTGATGCTCGGGGTGAAGGAGACGTCGCCGCGGTAGGCGAGCATCGCGCCCCGCTGGCTGTACATCTTCTGCCCCGGGACGACCTGGGCCTCGACCATCTTCGAGTTGATCTCGCGGAACGGCATCAGATGTCGCCCCCGATGGTGTTGCGCTCGCTGGGCTGCACGTACACCAGGCCCTCGCCCTCGAAGCGGATCTGGAAGGACTCGCCCGACCCCTCGCCGATCAGCGTGCGGAAGTTCACGCCGGACTGGAAGGACTGCTGGAGGTTGCCGGTGTGCGCGATGTACGCCCCCGGGTCGACGGAGAGCGGGTACTGGGCGCTCACGCGCAGCACCACCGCCGGGCCGTCGGACATGATCGCCGCCTGGCCCGAGCCCTCGACGGTCGTGGTGAACAGGCCGTTGCCCGTGCTCGCGCCGCGCAGGCCCGTGAAGGTGGTGCCGGTGCGCAGGCCGGCGTCGGTGCACAGCAGGTTGCTCGACTCGACGTGGAGCTTCTCGCCGCGCAGATTGACCAGATTGATCTCACTCGCCCGGTCGGCGAAGAAGCAGGTGCCGTGTCCCTGGACCTCCATCACGGTCATCTGCTCGCCGGTCAGACGCCGGGTCACCATGCCGCGGAGGCCTTCGCCGCCGCCTGTCATCTTCTTGAAGGCCATCTGCCCGTCGTACGCGACCATGGAGCCGTTCTTTGCTTTGACGGCGTCCCCGGTCAGGTCGACGGCGAGCACCTTGCTGCCTTGGAGTCGGAACTGAGCCACGGGATGACGTTATCGGCAGCGGGCGAGCCCGAACAGGGCCTGTTGGCCGATATCCGCCACACTCGGACTCCGGCCGGGGCCCGGGCGGGACCCGCGTCAAGATCTCGTGCACCGGCTGAGACACTGGAACGGACCCCCGGCACCCACCCGAAGGTTCCACGTGGACATCAAGACCGCCTCCGCCCTGCACCGGCTGCGCCTCATCTCCGTCCCGGAGGCGCTTTCGTTCCCGGCTCTGCTGATCTTCGGCTCGCTGCTGAGCCGGGTCTCGGACATCGACTACCTGATGATGCCGCTCGGCATCCTCCACGGGATCCTGTTCCTCCTCTACGCGGTCTTCCTGCTGGACGTCTGGAACAAGGCGAAGTGGCCGGGCAAGAAGCTCGGCCTGTTCTTCCTGCTGGCGCTGCTGCCCTTCGGCGGCCTGTACGGCGACCGGCTGCTCAAGCGCGAGGAGGCGGACAGCGTGCTGGCCGCGCGGGCGCGCGAGGCGGCCCGCGCATGATCGTCGCGTTCTCCGTGACCCCGCTGGGGGTCGGTGAGGAAGTCGGCGAGTACGTCGCCGACGCCGTGCGCGTCGTACGGGAGTCGGGGCTGGCGAACCGCACCGACGCCATGTTCACCACCGTCGAAGGCGAACGAGTATATCTCTGAGTACACCCGCCACACGGAGCCGAGTCCGTAGGCGGGGCTTTTGAGGTCAGAGCTGAATCAGGTTGTCTGACGTGTCGAGCCACGCATGGTCGCCGTTGCTATCAACGGTCAGCCCGAAGCGATCGAAGTCCGGGCTGCCCTGCTCCTCCCACCATCGGTAGGCGGCTTCCGTCTCATCCCACAGCCGACGCGGCCCCGACTGGACAACGAGGTACTCACTCGCCCCGGGCTCGTAGTCGATGGATGCCCACGACTGGGTGTCATCGCTGTAGAACCACACGACATAGCTGCCATCGTCGTCGCGTTCCACAGACCAGAAAGTCCCCGGTACCCGCAGGCTGATCGCGAACTGTTCGACCCATCCGTCGATGTCCGCCGGGGAAAGCGTCGTGGTGCTCTTGACGCCGTTTGCGGGCCACTCCCGGCCCTTGAGGTACGCATCATGCTGCGCCCGGTCAGCGCGCTGCTGCCGTAGGCGCATGAAGGCGCTGGAACGGGTGAAGTGCCCGCTAGCCGTACCGTCCTCACCCACGACAAGCCGGGCGATAGCTTCGCCGCCGTACCCGGTTCCCCACGGGGCCACGATGATTCCGCCGGCCACCGTCTGCTCAACCCACGCGTAGGGGACCTCCCCGATTGAGCACGTGGCAATAACCCGGTCGTACGGGGCGCCTTCGGCGTAGCCGAGCCGTCCGTCTCCCACGATGACCAGAGGAGACAGCCCAGCGTCCCGAAGGTTGCTGATCGCGCCCTTGGCAACCTCAGGGTCGTACTCGATGGAGACGACGTTCTCGGAGCCGAGACGGAAGGACATTAGAGCTGCATTCCACCCCGTCCCGGCGCCGATCTCCATAGCCTTGTGAGGCTTCCGGGCGTCCAGGTCCCCCAGCATCCCAAAGACCATACGGGGCTGAGAGTTGGAGCTGGTGGGAACACGTCCCACGTCGTCGCCCGTGTGCTTGCCGTCGTCCCACTGAGTCGTCAGGGGGATGTCGGAGTACACGGCGGTGAGCCAGCCGTCAGGGTCCGTGTCACGGTCCACCAAGGCGTTCTGCCGGGTACCTGCGGCGATGCCCGGCCAGATGCGTGCGGGTACGAACATGTCCCGGGGGACTGCCTTGAACGTGGGCAGCCAGTCTGATGTCAGCGCGCCCGAAGCAACGAGCGCAGAGGCGAGCCCCGAAGGGCCCACCTCCTCTTTGCGTGCGGTCATCCGTCGCTACTTCTTCGCGGGGCCGGAGCCGTCGGACGAGTTGCCACCACTGCCGGTGTCCGTGCCGCCGCCACCGTGTCCCTTGCCGCTGCTGCCGTCGTCCTGCTGACTGCCGCCCTGACCGCTACCGGTACCGCCACCGTGCTTGGGCATGCTGTGTCTCCTTCGTAAAGTGGTAACGATTGGTTGACTACCCACCCCGTGAGGAATGGGGACTGCCCGCCCCTGCCAGGGGCCATGTGCCACGGGGAATGCGAGTTGGCCAACCCGGCAGGAACGGAATCTAGGGAGGGCTAGGTGTATTGCCCCGGGAGGTTGTGGACGGGTGATCGAGGTCTCGGCTGAGGAGTCTTGAACGGGTGAGGGCCTTCCGGGTTCGGTGTGGATTGCGAC